>JBHELS010000357.1:0-6485 GCA_046263015.1 Burkholderiales bacterium
ACGCCGCCGGCGACGGCACCGATGCCGGTGCCCTTGCCGAGCACGTCGCTCTCCTTCACTTCAACGATCACACCGCACTCGCGGCACACGGGCACCGCCCGGTGCTGGGTTTGCGGCGCCGAGGCGACGCGCGTCTTCGCCACTTGCGCCGGCTTCGCTTCCGGCGTCGGCGCCATCTCGGCCTTCGAGCCCGGCAGGACGCCGGTTATCGCGGCAACGCCCACGCCGGCCGCAATGATCACCGCAGCGGCCGCGCCGGCAACCAGCGGATGCAGTCTTGTTTTTTGTCCTTCCATCTTCTTTCCTCCATGAATGCGAACGAAAAATCGAGCAGGGCGAAGGTTACTTGCGCCTCGCACCGTCGTCTGTGACGGAACCGACGAACGGCGGAAGCGTCCAGACTCGGCGGGCGGTAATACTTACCGCATCAACGCACCTTCACTGTCGCCTATTTTCGGCTCTGCCTGTTACGCGGCAATGTCGCCGATGAAACCGAAGTAACCAGTTGTTACGCGGGCACATTCCCGGGCAAGTTGAAACGCTCGCGCGTGGTGCAGTAGCGATCGGCGAAGAGGCGCCCGATCGGCCGGTAGTGCTCTTCGGAGACGCGTTTCGAGTTCGGGTCGATGATGCCCTCGCGTGCATGGATGAGCACGATCTCGCCGAGGACGAGGACGCGCGTGCCGCTGATCTCGAGCAGCCGCTCGACGCGGCATTCGAGGCAGGCCGCCGCCTCGGCGATTCGCGGATGCTTGACCATCGCCGCCGGCACGGGCGTGAGGCCGGCTCTCGCGAACTCGCTCACGTCTTCGGGAAATTCGCCGCTCGAGACGTGCATCGCGTTCGCGGTCGCCTCGTCCACCAGATTGACGACGAATTCGCGCGTGCGACGTATGTTCTTGAGCGAATGCTTGGTCTCGCCGTCGCTCCTCGGGTTGATGCCGATGACGCAGAGTGGCGGCTCCTCCGAGAACACGTTGAAGAAGGAAAACGGCGCGCAATTAGCGACGCCGTTCGGGCTCCAGGTCGAGATCCAGGCGATGGGCCGCGGGATGACGAGACCGATGAGGAGCTTGTAGACCTCATGCGGCGAGAGCTTCGCCAGCTCGAGATCCATCAGGGGCCGGCACGCCGGTACACGCGCCGTTCACGCGACGCGAGAAGCGGCACGGCTTCGGCGAGGTATTTCTTGAAGTGCGGCGTCTGTTGGTGCGCCTCGAACGCTTTCTCGTCGTTGTAGATCTCGTAGAGCATGACCTTCGTCTTCTCCTGCGGGTCGACCAGCACGTCGAACTGCTTGCAGCCCGGCTCCTTTCGCGCCTCGCGCGCGTTCTCGAGGGCCATCGGCATGAAGCGCTCGACATTTTCCGGCTTGATGCGCAGATCGACGACCAGTACGAACATTAGGTGCCCTCCTTGGCGGGTGTGACCTCGGCGCCGACGCGATCGACGATCAGCCGGTAATGCTCTGGGCGCCGGTGCGCGGCGAAGTTGAACATCGTGCGCTTGAGATTCGCCGCCATATCGATGTCGGCGTTGATGCAGATCACTTCGTCTTCCTCGGTCTGCGACTTGACCGCGATCTCGCCGGTCGGCGCAACGATGAGCGAATGCCCGAACATGCGAAAGCCGTCCTCGTAGCCGCCTTTCGCCGTCTCGACGAGCCAGGTCGCGTTCTGGAACGCCATCGACTGCGCCATGATCAGGTGGTGATGCACCCGCAGCGCCGGCGGCTCGGGGTAGTGCAGATTCTCGCTCGGCGTATTGAAGCCGAGCGCCACGATCTCGGCGCCCTGCAGCGCGAGCACGCGGAACGCTTCGGGCCAGCGCCGATCGTTGCAGATGAGCATGCCCGTGACCGTGTCCATGAAGCGCCAGACGCGAAAGCCGAGGTTGCCGACCTCGAAATATTTCTTCTCCAAGTGCTGGAAGGCCGCCTGCGGCTTGTGATCGGCGTGTCCCGGCAGATGCACCTTTCGGTATTTGCCGACCAGCCGGCCATCGGGACCGACCAGAATGGCGGCGTTATAGCGATGGTTGTCCGGCGTCAGCTCGGCATAGCCGATGTAGAAGCCGATGCCGAGCTTGCGCGCTTCATCGAAGAGCGCTCGCGTTTCCGGCCCCGGCATCTCGCGCTCGAAATAGCGCCGGTCGACCTCCGCCTGATCTTCCATCCACCAGCGCGGAAAAAAGGTGGTGAAAGCGAGCTCGGGGAAGACGACGAACTTCGCCCCCATGCCGTGCGCTTCGCGCAGCAACTGGACCATACGGCGCGTCGCACTGCTGCGGGTATCGGAACGCTGCAGCGGCCCGAGCTGCGCGGCCGCGATCTTCAAGTGTCGGCTCATGCCCCTATTGTAGGGGCGGCGGCTCGGCTACCTCGGCTCCGTGCCCTGCATGAGAAGCTGCACCAGGAGCTCGATGCTCGAGCGGGTCTTGCTCGTGATCGAGGTGAATTCGATGCCGCAAAGATAGCGCCCGTCCGACTTGGTGCACTTCTTGACCCGGGCGTAGATATCGGAAGCGCGGTGGCCTACGAGCGGCAGATCCATCCCGAGCTTCAGCTCGTCCGCGGGGAGGAGCGGTTGTCCGATCTCGATCAGCAGGCCGTGATAGCCGAGCACTCGCACCACGCCCTCGTGGATTTCCGGCATGGTGACGTCGGCCTGGATCGCCTGATAAGCGCACGCGATCTCGACCTTCACCCGCGGGCTTTTGCGGATGTCCCGTCGCGGCACCGCCTTCCCGAGCGACGGGATCTCGAGGAGCTCGCGCACCACGATCGGATCGGCCTTGCCCTTGACGTGAATCGAGAAAGGCTCGCCGGTTTTCGCGAAGCCGTTGCACTTGCGGTAGGTGCTCTCCGAAAGGAGCACCTGCCCGCGCAGGCTGAACGCTTCGATGCGCGCTGCGAGGTTTACTTCTTCGCCGATCACGGTGTGGGCTTCATAGAGCTCGGAGCCGAGCGTGCCGACGAGCACCGGGCCGGTGTTGACGCCGATGCCGAGGTAGAGCTCAGGCAGGGCGCTGTGGCGGTGATGGGCGTTGAGTTCGTCCATCGCGATCTGCAGGTCCGCGGCGCAGGCCACGGCGCGAGCCGCCGGGTCCTTGCCCGAGGGCGCTTCGCTGAAGCGCGCCATGATCGAGTCGCCCATGAACTTGTCGATCGTACCTTCGTGCTCGAACACCACCTCGACCATGGTGATCAGGCAGCGGTTCAGCACCTGCAGCACCGTCTCGGGCGGGTAGCGATCGGAAATCGCCATGAAGCCGCGCAGGTCGGCGAAGAGAATGGTGAGCTCGCGGTGGGCGAAGCCGTCCTGCCCGTGCGTGTTGCCCGCCGCGACATTGCGTAACAGCTTGGCGAGCGCCGCCTCGGCCCGGGCTCCGAGACGCTGTCCGGTTTCCGCCGAGACGAGGCTTTGTATCCGATCTACGGTGCGCCGCAGATCCATGCCGCTTTCTTTCCTTCTTCTTATAGTGAAGCGCGCCGGATTCTGGCACAAACCGGCGCCGGGCGCTTCGGGCACTCGGCCTAAAGCTCGAGCGGCTTGCGCCAGGCCTTGAGTTGCGCCATCTCCGGCACGTCGCGCCCGAGCGGGCGCAGCGCTTCCGAGGGTTCGCGAGCGAGGAATCGGCCGCGGCCGCGCTCGGCGCGGAGCGCGCCGTCCTCGACGATCACCTCGCCGCGTGACAGCACGATGACCGGCCAACCCTTAAGCTTCCGGCCCCGGTAGGGCGTGTAGCCGGTGCCATCGTGCGTGCGCTCGACCGCGACGTGCTTCTCGGGATCCCAGATCGCGATGTCCGCATCGGCGCCAATCGCGATGGTGCCTTTGCGCGGATAGAGCCCGTAGGTCTGGGCATGGCGCGTCGCGGTCAAATTGACGAACTCCGCGAGCGTGATGCGGCCGGCCCCCACGCCGTACGTGTAGAGGAGCGGCAACCTCAGCTCGAGCCCCGGGACGCCGTTCGCCATCTCCTTGAATGTGGTCTTCTCGCCTTTGGGCAGCTTTCCTTCACGCGCGTAAGGCGCGTGATCCGACGAGTACACCTGCAACGTGCCGTCTTTCAGGCCCTGCCAGCACGCTGCCTGCGCCGCTTCGTCGCGCGGCGGCGGGCTGCAGCAGAAAAGCGCGCCCTCCATGCCGATATCGATGTCCTTGGCGGTGAGGAAGAGATACTGCGGGCAGGTCTCGCCGAAAACCTTCAAGCCCCGCGCCCGCGCCTGGCGTATCGCCTCGATGCCGTCGATCGTCGAGACGTGCACGATGAGGATCGGACAGTCGAGGAGCTCGGCGAGCGCCACGACCCGCTGGATCGCCTCGGCCTCCGAGCCGCGCGTATGGCAGATGGCGTGGTAGCGCGGAAGCGTGTTCCCTTGCTTCACCATGCGCCCCGCAAGCCACGAGATCATGCCGTGGTTCTCGGCGTGGACCATGACGAGCGCGCCGTGCTGGCGCGCGGCCGCCATCACGTCGAGGATCTGCTCGTCCGTGAGCCGCGTGCGCTCGTAGGTCATGAAGATCTTGAACGAGCGCACGCCCGAGCGGATCGCCTCGGGCAGATGCTCGCGCAGCGTCGACTCGTCGGGGTTGGCGATGATCAGGTGAAAGCCGTAGTCGATCACCGCCTTGCTGCGCGCGCGCTCGTGATAATCGGCGAGCACGTTGCGCAAATCATCGTTTCGATGCTGAGCGCAGAAGGGAATCACGGTGGTCGTACCGCCGTGCGCGGCCGAAACGGTGGCCGAGTAAAAGTCGTCCGCCGTCATCACGCCCATCGAGGAAAGCTGCTCGATGTGGCAATGACTGTCGACGCCGCCCGGCACAACGAGCTTCCCCGTCGCGTCGATCACACGCTTCGCGCTCAGTCCATCGCCGAGCGCCGCGATGCGCTCGCCTTCGATGCCGACATCCGCGCGGAAGGTCTTCTCGGCCGTAGCGACCGTGCCGCCGCGGATGACCAGATCTAGAGGCATAACGCGATTTTCCTATATGCTGCGCGCCGCGAGGAGAGACCATGGAAAGAACCGCACCGCGGCTGCTCATCCCGCGCCTCCAGCCCTTCTACGCGCGGGTCGAGCCGCTGTCCTGGCTGCTGATCCGTCTCACCGCCGGCCTGATCATCATTCCGCACGGCTGGGAGAAGCTCATGATGGGCGTGCACGCGACCGCACAGATGGCGCTAGTCAAGCGCGGCATCCAGCCCGCGGAGCCCCTCGCCGTGGTCCTGATCATCCTCGAGACGCTCGGTGGCCTGTGCATCGCGCTCGGCCTCTTCACGCGCTTCTGGGCGGCGGCCATCTTCATAGAGATGATGGTGATCACCTATCACTACGTGCCCAAGTTCGGCTGGACGGGGCCCGGCTACGAGTACACGCTCTTCTGGGGTCTCGTCATGCTCGCGATCGCGTTGCGCGGCGGCGGCCCGTACTCGCTCGACCGCCGCATCGGCCGCGAGCTATAGCGAAACAAATCGGGGTCAGAGCCCGATTTGCAGGAATTCTTCCCTACCAAAACGCGCGATGGCGACGCGGGGGCTGATGGGTGCTTTGTTATAATGCCGCCCCTTCGCGCCCGTAGCTCAGTTGGATAGAGTACCTGGCTACGAACCAGGGGGTCGTGGGTTCAAATCCTGCCGGGCGCGCCAGATTCCATCCACGGCTTAGGTGATTAAGCACCTAGGCCGTTTCTTTCAGCAGGGACTTCGGAAGTGATTCGCGCCGCGCGTCGCCGCTGGGCGATGATCGAGGCGATCGAGGCGTTGTTCGCATGCCGATCTTTCGTGGTCAATTCCAGCGCTGCCCGGATGACCTGCGCCATTGAGTAGTGCGCCGTCATTTCCCCGCGGGTGTGCGAGAGAGTGTCTGCGCGCGTCGCCCCGCTGACCCCGGCGCTCGCGCAGCCGCATGCCCACGGTGTGCCGCATGTCGTGCGGTCGGAAATTACCCACGCCGTATGCCGTCGCATCGATGGCGGTGCCGGGTTGCGGCACCGCGCCTTGCCGGATACGCTGCCGCCATGACTTATTGCGTCGGCGTCCTTCTCGACAAGGGCATGATTTTCGCGTCCGACTCGCGCACCAACGCGGGGCTCGACAACGTATCAAAGTTCTGCAAGATGACGGTATTCGAGCGCAAGGGCGATCGCGTCATCGTGCTGCTGAGCTCGGGAAATCTCGCAGGCACGCAGGCCGTGATCAGCATCCTCAAGCAGCGCGGCGAAGTGGACGACGGCAAATGCAACCTTTGGAGCGCACGCACGATGTTCGATGCCGTGACTTGCGTGTCCGACGCGATGCGCGCGGTCGAGAGCCGCGACGGGAAGTACCTGGAAGCGAGCGACATCAGCTTCAACGCATCGTTCGTCATCGGCGGTCAGATTTCGGGGGAACCGATGCGGCTCTTCCGCACCTATGCCGAGGGCAACTTCATCGAGGCGAGCGAGCACACGCCTTATCTTCAAACCGGCGAGCTGAAGTAC
>JBHELS010000358.1:0-2773 GCA_046263015.1 Burkholderiales bacterium
AGCTTCTTCATCGCCTCGAGCATCTCGAGGCCGCGTGTCTGCGAGTTCGGCGCGTGTCCCCAGTAGATGACCGCGCGCAGGTTCGGGCCCTGGTCGATGGCGTCGTTCTTCTCGAGCACGCCGTCGATCCAGCGCGATACCGTCATGCCGGGCTTCGCCATCTCCGCCTCGGACGCGTAGCGCTTCTTCAGCCACTCGAGGTCGACGTTCCAGACGTTCGCCCAATGCGTCCAGGAGCCCGGCACGGCGACCGGGTAGTACCCGGGCAGCGTGTCCGGATTGGGCCCGAGATCGGTCGCACCCTGCACGTTGTCGTGTCCGCGGTAGACGTTGCAGCCGCCGCCCGAGCCGCCGACGTTGCCGAGCGCGAGCATGAGGATGTTGGTCGCGCGCACGACGGCGTTGGCATTGGTGTGCTGCGTCTGCCCCATGGCCCAGATGGTGAATCCCGGGCGGTTCTCGGCGAGCGTCTTCGCCACGGCGAACACTTGCTCCTCGGGAACGCCCGTCACTTCGGCGACCTTGTCCGGCGTCCACTTCTTCATCACTTCTTCGCGCACCTGGTCCATGCCGTAGACGCGCGTCTTGATGTACTCCTTGTCCTCCCAGCCGTTCTTGAAGACGTGGTAGAGGACGCCGAAGAGGAACGCGACATCGCTTCCCGAGCGGTGACGCACGTACATGTCGGCCTTCGCCGCGGTGCGCGTGAAGCGCGGATCGACCACGATCACCTTGCAGCCGTTTTCCCTCGCGTGCAGTGTGTGCACCATCGACACGGGGTGCGCCTCGCACGCGTTCGAGCCGAGGAACATGAGCGACTTCGCGTTCTGCTCGTCGTTGTACGAGTTGGTCATCGCGCCGTAGCCCCAGGTCTGGCCGAGGCCGGCGACGGTGGTGGAGTGACAGATGCGCGCCTGGTGGTCGGTGTTGTTCGTGCCCCAGAGCCGCGCCCACTTGCAAAGCAGCTCCGACTGCTCGTTGCCGTGCTTGGAAGAGCCGACGATGAAGAGCGCATCCGGCCCGCTCTCCTTGCGGATCGCGAGCAGCTTGTTGGAAATCTCGTCGTACGCCTGGTCCCACGAGATGCGCTGCCACTTGCCGCCCGAGAGCTTCATCGGGTACTTCAGGCGATGCGAATCCTCCGTCATGCCGTGCTCGCGCACCGACGCCCCTTTGGCGCAATGCCCGCCGAGGCTGAGCGGCGAATCGAAGACGGGCTCCTGGCGGATCCAGACGCCGTTTTGCACCACGGCGTCGATCGCGCAGCCGACCGAGCAGTGCGTGCACACCGTGCGCTTCACTTCGAGCTTGCCGCCCTCTTCCTTCGCTTCGGCGCGCTCGATGATGTTGAACGGCAATTGCGCCGCGATGGCGGCGCCACCGACACCGACGCCTGAGCGCTTGAGGAAGGCGCGGCGATCCATCGTCGTGGCGAGCGCGCCCGACAAACCCCGGGACAAGCGCGAGCGAGACGATGGGAGCGTCGTGCTCGACGTCGCTTTGCGAGTCAGCAGCATGGCGGTCTCCTCAGACCTTGGCGGTGCGGTAGTAGTTATTCACGTGCTCGCTCGCCTGATAGCCGCGCGTCGCGCGCTTGTCTTTCGAGGTGGCAGACGCAGTCGTCGGCGACGACTTGCTCGCTACGACGGCCGCGGCGGTTGCTGCGCCGCCCGCGCCCAGGGTCAGAAGAAAGTTGCGTCGCGTGAGTCGCTTCGTGCGCTCGCTCATGACTTCGCTCCTCCGTTGTTATGCACGGACGTGCATATTTATGCGGCTGATTCTAGAGCATTTCAAAAGCCGCCTGCTCCAATGAAAAAAACGCTTTCGCCATTCGAGCGACGATCCGATAGAACGAGGTCTGCTCGCTCTTCTCTATTGCGACGCACAAAGGCTCGTAGTTCGGCCGGATCCACCGATCGAAGAAGCGCTGCTGCTCCTCGATCGGACGTTCCTCGGCGGCGATGAGATAGCGCATCACGTCGCAAAGGGCCGCGATGTGATCTTCAGGTTCGCCTGCCGCCGCGCGGCGTGCCAGGCCGAAGGCGGCGAGGTCGGCGCGCAGCGCGGCGAGCGGCGTCTCATTGCTAAATCGCAGGGAATAAGCGGCCGCATAGAGTGTTATCGGCGCCTTGCCGGCACCCACGAACGCAGCGTCGTATTCCCAACGCACGGCTTCAGCTTCGGTCACTGCCGCGGCAGCGATGAGCTCGCGCCAGCGCGCGGCGAGCGTCTCGTCCTCGGCGTCGAGCTCATCGGCGGCGGCGAGCGTCTTAAGGAAACCTTCATCCGGCGGCGCGTAAAAGAGGCGCGCGAGCAGCGCATAAAAATTCGCCCTCGCCTGCTCCTCCGCCGGCATGAAGCGAAAGGGCTCGCTCATTTTGGCAGGTCGAGGACGCTCGCTTCCTGCGTGTTGTCCATCATGTCGACCACGCGGCAGTCAGCGCACATCTGCAGGCGCCTGAGCGCGCCGCCCGCGAACATCGAGTGCCCGGTGAGCTTGGCGAGCATGTTGTCGACCAGCACTTTCGTGCCGTAGGGCTTGCCGCAGCGCACGCAGTTGAAGGGCTCGGCCTCGTTCAGCGTCACCGTCTCCTTTGCCTGCGCATTGAGGGTGAGCCGCGGCAGAAGGCCTATGGCATCTTCCGGGCAGGTATTGGCGCACAGCCCGCATTGCACGCAGTTCGCTTCGATGAACCGCAGGCGCGGCGCCTCGGGCGAATCGAGGAGCGCCGCCTCCGGGCAGGCGCCGATGCACGCCTTACAGAGCGTGCAG
>JBHELS010000359.1:0-8659 GCA_046263015.1 Burkholderiales bacterium
AAATCGCGGTCGCAGACGATCCGCTCCTGCGCGACGTGGAAATCGTATCCGGCTAAACAATAAATGGTGACAGTCACCATTTAATGGGCTTTCAGAACGTCAGCTACGAAGAGACGATGCGCCGCGCGCGCGAGATCGTGCCGACGCTCGCCGAGCGTGCGCAGAAGTCCGAGGACGCGCGCGTGCTGCTCGCCGAGAACGAGAAGCTCCTGCACGAAAGCGGGCTCTTCCGCTATCACCAGCCAAAGCGCTTTGGCGGCATGGAGCTGCCGTACGTCGCGGTGGTCGACATCGTCGCCGAGCTTGCGCGAGGCTGCCCCTCGAGCGCCTGGAACGTCGGCAACCTCGGCTGCCATCACTGGATCCTCGGCTACTACGAGCCCGAGACGCAGCACGAAATCTGGGACGCGAATCCCGATGCGCTCATCGCCTCCTCGATCGCCCTCGCCGCGGGCCGCGGCAAGAAGGTCGACGGCGGCTATGCGGTGAGCGGCCGCTGGCCCTTCTCTTCCGGGGTCGACAACTGCCAATGGAACATGCTCGCCGTCACCGTGTACGGCGAGGACGGCAAGACGCCGATCGATTGGCGCCTTTGCCTCGTGCCGAAAAAGGACTACCGCATCATCGATACCTGGTATGCGATGGGCATGGTCGGCACGGGCTCGAAGGACATCGAAGTAAAGGACGTGTTCGTGCCGGAGCGCCGCGCGCTCGAGCTCACCAAATGCCGCGGCGGCCTCGAGCATCCGGGCGGCAAGCTCAACACCGGGCCCCTCTTTCGCATCCCGATCGTCGCCGCGGCGGGCCACCCGCTCTCGGCCACGGCGCTCGGCGCGGCCGAAGGCGCGCTCGAGCACGTGACGCGCTCCTTCCGCACTCGCGTCGGAACCTACACCGGCGCGAAAGTGAGCGATTTCCAGGCGGTGCAGATCAAGATCGCGCGCGCCCGCGCGCTCGTCGACTCGGCGCGCTATCTGATGCGCGAATCCGCCATCGCCTTCGACCGCTATGCTGAAGAGAACGCCCTGCCCGATCTCGAGATGAAGCTGCGCCTACGCATTCAGAACACCCTGGCGGTGATGCAATCGCGCGAAGCCGTCGAGACGCTCTGGTCCTGCTACGGCGCAAACGCCATCTATACGCGCGATCCGTTGCAGCGGTTTCTGCGCGACACGCAGGCGATCAACCAGCACTTCTCGTTCAACTTCGACATCGCGGGCTCCGCTTACGGCATGCTCGCGATGGGCGGCAAGTACGCGAATCCGACGATGTAGCGATGCAAGACCTGATCGCGGACTTCGGCTACATCGCCATTTTCATCGGCACGTTTCTCGAGGGCGAGACGGTCCTTGCGCTCGGCGGCGTCGCCGCGGCGCACGGCTATCTTTCCTTCACTGCGGTGGTCGGCGTCGCGGTCCTCGGCGGCTTCCTCGGCGATCAGACCTGCTTCTGGATCGGCCGGCGTTATGGCGCTCGCGTGCTCACGCGCTATCCCGGCCTCGCGGCCAAGGCGCCGCGCGTGCAGGCGCTCGTGCGCCGCTGGGATGCACTCGCGGTCATCCTGCTTCGCTTCTGCTACGGGCTGCGCATTGCCGGGCCGATCGTGATCGGTACGTGCGGCATCTCGGCCTGGCGTCTCGCGCTCTTCAACTTCATCGGCGTGCTGATCTGGGCGCCGCTCGTCGCCGCCGTCGGTTACGTCGCCTGGCAGGCGATCGAGCAGTGGATCGGCCGCCTGAAGCACGTGCAGATCGTCCTTCTGATGCTCATCATCATCATCGCGCTCATCTGGTGGATCGCCGCGCACCTGCGCGGACGCTCAAGCGACGGCTGAGACCGCGCCACGAGTTTGGCATTAAGCACGGGACGTCGAAGGGTATAGTTTCCGTGCATCCTCGGAGGACGCATGGAGAAGTTCCAGCCGGTCGCAGCGAACGGACGCTTTAACCGCCGCCGCGCCCTCGCGCTGATCGCCCTCGCTTGGCCACTCACGTCTCTTGCCGAGCGCGCGACGATTCCTTTCATCGGCTTTCTCAACAGCGGTTCGCCCAACGAGCGGGCGCACCTCGTCCACGCTTTCCGGCAAGGATTGAAAGAAGGCGGCTACGTCGAAGGTAAGAACCTCGCGATCGAGTACCGCTGGGCGGAAGGCCGTCCCGAGCTGCTGCCGAAGCTAGCCGCGGAGCTCGTCGAGCGCAAAGTGCTGGTCATTGCTGCCACCGGGAGCCTCGCGCCGGCAATGGCGGCGAAGTCCGCAACCAAAACGATTCCGATCGTCTTTAGCGGGCCCGAAGATCCGGTGAAGCTAGGGCTGGTGGCGAGCCTCGGCCATCCCGGCGGCAACGTCACTGGGGTGACAGGCGGCGGCACGGCGCTGCATCGCAAGCGCCTGGAACTACTCAGGGACCTCATCCCGCAGGCAAACCGCATCGTCTACCTGGAAAACCCGAATAATCCGGACGCGAGGGCCGCCGCCTACGACGTCCTTGCCGCCGCCGAAGCCATGCGTGCGCAGGTTCAGATTGTCAGCGCCAGCACCGAAGCGGAGCTCGACAGCGTGTTCGCGGCTATGGGCCAGATGCGGGCGGACGCCATGCTCGTCGCCATTGATCCGTTCTTCACCACGCGACGCGAGCAGATCGTCGCGCTCGCCGCCCGCTATCGCATCCCCGCGTCATACTCTTTCCGCGAATTCCCAATGCAGGGCGGCCTGTTGAGCTACGGGCCTAACATCAGTGAGGTCTATCGCCAGGTCGGCCTCTACACCGCTCGCGTGCTGAACGGTGCGAAGCCGCGCGACCTGCCGATCATGCAGTCCACCAAGATCGAGCTGGTCGTCAATCTGACAGCGGCCAAGGCACTTGGGCTCTCCTTGCCGCGAGATTTCCTCGCCCGCGTTGATGAGGTGATCCAATGAACGGGTGAGGTCGCCGATCGGCGGCCGGCCATGAGCAGGCTCGAAAAACGGCGAGCGCAGCGCAACAAAAATAGGGCACAGGCCGCATTAAGGCACTCTTAAGTGCATCGGCCGCGCGAGTGACGGTACTCCGCGTAAGCGACCCGCAATCTTCCAGTGCGTGAATCGCGCTAGGATGGCGTCCCATCGCCATCGCTCCTGAGGAGGAGATCATGCCCGCCCGCCCCTTCACCCGCCGCCGTTTCATCGCGACCACGGCTGCTGCATCGGCCGCGACGATCGGCTTTCCGTACATCCGTACCTCGCACGCCGCGGGCTCGCTCTCGCTCGGCTTCTGGGACCACTGGGTGCCCGGCGCGAACGATACGCTGACGAAGCTCTGCCAGGACTGGGGCAAGAAGGAGAAGGTCGACGTCAAGATCGACTACATCACCTCCCAGGGCAACAAGAACATGCTCACGATCACCGCCGAGGCGCAGGCGCGCTCCGGGCACGACATCCTCGCGCATCCCGCCTGGTACGCGCTCACGTACGCGCGGCAGCTCGAGCCGCTCGACGATGTGATGAATCCGCTCATGAAGAAGTACGGCAAGGTGTCGCCGGCCGCCGAGTTCCTGTGCAAGTCAGGCGGCAAGTGGATCGCGGTGCCTGCCGTGACGGGCACGCAGGTGAAGCCACCCTGCGTGCGCCTTGAGCTCTTCAAGCAGCACGCCGGCATCGACATCCTTTCCATGTATCCGGTGAATAAGGCGCCGACCGCGGAAAGCGACAACTGGACCTGGGAGACGCTCGCTGTCGCGGCGGAGAAGCTGAAGAAGGCAGGCAGCCCGGTGGGTCTCGGCCTCGGCCAGACCACCGACTCGATCGACACGATCGGCGCGATGTTCGCCTCGCACGGCGCCGATCTCGTCGACGCCAAGGGCAACATCACCGTCAAGACCGACGCGGTGAAGCACGTGCTCGACTACTCGAAGCGCCTGGTCGCCGCCATGCCGAACGACGTCTTCGCCTGGGACGACGCGTCGAACAACAAGTACCTGATCTCCGGCCAGGGCTCGATGATCATGAATCCGCCCTCGGCCTACGCGGTGGCGAAGCGCGACAACCCGAAAGTCGCCGAGCATCTCTACACCATCGAGATGCCGAAGGGCCCGAAGGGTCGCTACGCGCCGTTCCTGCCCTTCTTGTGGGCGCTGTGGGGTTTCTCGAAGAACAAGTCCGCAGGCAAGAGCCTCCTCACGCACCTCCTGCAGCGCGAGAACGTCGAGAAACTCGTCACCGCGAGCATCGGCTATGACATCCCGTCGTTCGAGAGCATGCGGGACTTCAAAGTCTGGGAGGAAGTCGCGCCGCCGCCGGGCACCGTGTACCACTATCCGCCGCGCGGCGGACGGCAGGTGACCTGGATGGCTTGCGCGCCGGCGCCCGCCTCGATCGCGCAACAGATGTACACGCAGTCGATCATGACGAAGATGATCGCCAAGTACACGCAGGGCGGCGAGCCGATGGACAAGGTGCTCGGCTGGGCGGCTTCCGAGATCGAGGGCTACCAGCGCACGTAGCCGCGGCATCACCCGCCTAGATGGCAGCGGTCCTACCGGGCACGCAGGCCGCCGCGCGAGGCGGCGGCCTGCGGCGCCTCGCGCGGCGCAAGTCGACGGTCGCGTTCCTGCTCGCGCTGCCGCTCATCGTGCTGATCGCGGCGCTGGTGGTATACCCGGCGTTCTACTCCATGTACCTCGCGATGCTGAACAAGAGCCTCGAGCGCTTCGTCGGCCTCGCCAACTTCAAGTTCCTCTTCACGCGCGACACCTTCTGGATGGTGGTGAAGCAGTCGTGCATCTTCGCCATCACCGCCGTTGTCTTCAAAGCGCTGATCGGTTTCTGCGTCTCGCATTTCGTGCATAACGTGCCGGCGAGAGGCCAGCGCAAGTGGCGCGGCATGCTGCTCATCCCGTGGGTGATCCCGCCGGCGATGAGCACGCTCGGCTGGTTCTGGCTCTTCGACCCGTCCTACAGCGCCTTCAATTGGATCTTCGTGCGCATCGGCCTGCCGTCGATCACTTGGCTGGGAGACCCCTTCTGGGCGCGCTTCTCGGTGATTTTGGTCAACGTCTGGTACGGCGCGCCGTTCTTCCTCATCATGTACCTCGCGGCGCTGAAATCGGTGCCCGAGCAGCTCTACGAGGCGGCGGCGATCGACGGCGCAAACTGGTGGCAGAAAATCTGGTACGTGACGCTGCCGATGATGAGGAACATCATCGCCATCACGGTGCTCTTCTCGCTCATCGTCACGTTCGCCAATTTCGACATCGTCAGGATCCTGACCGCGGGCGGCCCGATCGACCAGACGCACGTCTTCGCCACCTGGTCGTTCCTGCTGGGCATCGAGGGCGGCGACATCGCGCTCGGCGCCTCGGTGTCGCTCTTCATGTTCCCGATCCTCGCCGTGGCGGCGATTTTCATCCTGCGCGACATCAACCGTCGCGGCAACGAGGCGTCCTGATGGCCGCTGTCGCCGACGCAGCCACGGCCGCGCGCGCGGCGCGCGCCGGCAGCCTGAAGCGCGACCGGCGCCGCGTTCTCTACTGGTCGTACTTCTTCCTCGGGCTCTTCGCCGTGTTCTTCCTCACGCCACCGCTCTACATGCTGATCACGTCGCTCAAATCGAGCGCCGAAGTGGGCGCGATCACCAATCCGTGGTGGGTGTACAAGCCGACGCTCGAGAACTACACGGCGCTCCTTAGCTCGCAGGAGTACCTGACCTTCTTCCGCAACTCGGCCATCGTGTCCCTGGCGGTGGTCGTGATTACCATGCTGATCAGCATCCCGGCGGCGTTCGCACTCGCACGCATGAAATTCTGGGGCTCGGCGACGCTCGCGACCGGTGTCTTCCTCACCTACCTGATCCCCGAGACGCTGCTATTTATTCCCCTGTTCAAAATATTTGCATGGGTGAACGACACCTTCGACATCCAGCTCATCAACCACTACTGGGTGCTGATCGTCATCTACCCGACCCTCACCGTGCCCTTCTGCACCTGGATCATGATCGGCTACTTCGCGAGCATCCCGAAGGAGCTCGATGAAGCCGCGCTCATCGACGGCGCGGGCTACCTGCAGATGCTCACCAAGATCTTCATCCCGGTGGCGCTGCCGGGCATCATCGCGGCGATGATTTTCGCCTTCACGGTATCGTGGGCGGACTTCCTCTACCCGATGGCGTTCACCACCTCCGCCGACCAGATGGTGCTGCCCGCGGGCATCGTCACCACGCTCATCAAGGGCGACGTGTACGCCTGGGGGCAGATCATGGGCGCGTGCCTGCTCGGCGCGCTGCCGCCGCTTCTCATCTACGCGTTCCTCATGGACTACTACATCGCCGGACTCACGGCCGGCGCGACCAAGGGATAGGGAGCATGGCGCAGGTCAATTTGCGAAAGGTGGTCAAGCACTACGACGAGACGCCCGCCGTGCGCGGCATCGACCTCGACATCGCGGACAAGGAGTTCGTCGTGCTGGTGGGGCCTTCGGGCTGCGGCAAGACGACGACGCTGCGCATGATCGCCGGGCTCGAGGACATCACCGGCGGCGACATCCTCATCGGCGGCGACGTGGTGAACGACGTGCCGCCGAAGGATCGGGACATCGCCATGGTGTTCCAGAACTACGCGCTCTACCCGCACATGACGGTGCACGAGAACATGTCGTTCGGCCTGCGGCTGAAGAAGGTGCCGAAGGAGGACATCAATCGCCGCGTGAGCAACGTCGCCGCCATTCTCGGCATCGGCGAGCTCCTCGAGCGCAAGCCCAAGCAGCTCTCGGGCGGCCAGCGCCAGCGTGTCGCCATGGGCCGCGCCATCGTGCGCAACCCGAAGGTGTTCCTCTTCGACGAGCCGCTCTCGAACCTCGATGCCAAGCTGCGCGTCCATATGCGCACCGAGATCAAGAAGGTGCACCAGAAGGTGCGCACCACGACTGTCTACGTGACGCACGACCAGGTGGAGGCGATGACGCTTGCGGACCGCGTCGTCGTGATGAACGCCGGACGCATCGAGCAGATCGGCGGGCCGAACGACCTCTACCATTCACCGGCCACGCTTTTCGTCGCCGGCTTCATCGGCTCGCCGGCGATGAACATCATCCGCTGCGGCCTGGAGGAAGCGGCAGGCGCTCTGCGCCTGCGGGTGAACGACGAGCTCGCCTTCCCGGTGCCCGCCGAGCGCGCCGCGCGCTACCGCGCCTACGTCGGAAAAGAGCACCTGCTTTTCGGCCTGCGCCCCGAGCACATTACCGATATGCGCGGCGCGCTCGCGCCGGGTCAGTGCGCGTTCGAGGTCACCATCGACGTCACCGAGCCGATGGGCATGGAAACGCTGGTGTTCTTCACCCTGAACGGCACGGAAACCTGCGCCCGGACCAATCCGCTCGCGGCACTGCAGCCCGGCAAGCGCGCCCAGCTCCTTGCCGACCTGCGCTATATGCACCTCATCGACGAGGCAAGCGGGCGCGTGCTCTAGCGCAAGCCTACTGCAAGTTCCGCCGCGTACAGTGCTCCCTCCCAAGGAGGGCGCGATGGAACCGAAATCCAAGCAATCGACCGGCACGCCGTACGGCGAGATGAAACCGAGACAGAAGGCGATCTTCATCCTGAAGCTCGCCATCTGCATCATGACCTTCGGCATGGCGTTCCCCAACGTGATGAGCGACTGATTCGAATTCGGTGCCTGACACCGAATTGGAATCGGTCCAGATCTAGCGCACGCGCGTCGCTTTCCAGTAGGCGGAGTAGGCGCCGCTCGCCTCACCCGTTATCTCGTCGCCGCGCACGCGACCGCTGTAGAGGTCGCCGTTCCCGATCGTGAAACGGATACGCTCGCCGGTGACTTTCCCCTCGAGTGGCGTCACCTGCCCGCCGGGGGCCACGAGCGTGCCCGACAGACGCTGGATCTCCTGCGTGAAGTAGAGCTCGCCCGCCGGGTGGCGCCAAGCACCCGCCACTTTCGCCGGCACGAGGTAAAGGAGCGCCGTGCACCAGCTCACGCACTCGCCGCCCATTTCCGCGGTCGCCTCCTCGTCCCAGTTGTCGATGCGATAGGTGTTGTTGACGATGCGCGTGCCCGCTGGCAGCTCGAGGAATTTCGGCACCAGGCGGTTCAAGTTCGCCGGCAGGAGAAAGAGCGCGAGCACCGTCGCCTTGGAGATGTCGGCGTGGAACATGTCGCCCTGCACGAACTGCGCGCGCTCGGCGACGCCAGCGGCGGCGGCGTTCTTGCGTGCGAGCGCCACCATCTCCGCCTCGTACTCGACGCCGAGGGCGCGCGCGCCGCGCTTCGCCGCGGCGATCACGAGGCGGCCGTCGCCCGAGCCGAGGTCGACCACGAAGTCGCGCGCGCTGACGCCGGCGAGATCGAGCATGCGCTCGGCGAGCGCGGGGCGCGTCGGCACCCAGACGACGTCCTTGCCGGGCTGGCCCTCGTAGGGCTCGAACTTCTGCGCCAGCGCGGGAATTGAAACGGCGAGCAATGCGAGGAGGAGCGTGCGGGCCATGGTTAAAATCATAGCGACTGAGGAGAGCCCCACCATGCCCATTACCGAACTGAATCACTTCCTGCTTGTCGCCAAGGATCTCGAGCGCACCAAGGACTTCTATTGCCGCGTGCTCGGCATGGAGGTCGACACGCAACGTCCCGATTTCGGCTTCCCGGGTTATTGGCTCAAGGCGAACGGCGACACCTGCGT
>JBHELS010000360.1:0-7163 GCA_046263015.1 Burkholderiales bacterium
CAAGAGCTGGGCGAACGACCTTTCCGGCGGCATCCAGCGGGTGGCGATGAAGCACGGCTGCATGCCGTTCGGCAACGCCAAGGCGCGCGCCGTGGTGTGGAACTGGCCCGACGCGATCCCGCAACACCGCGAGCCGCTCTACAGCCCGAACCCGAAACTGGTCGAGGAGTACCCGACGCACGACGACGTGAAAGTGCTCTGGCGCCTGCCGACACTCTTCAAGTCGGTGCAGCAGAAGGCGGTGAAGGACGAGATGTACAAGAAGTACCCGCTCATTCTCACGTCGGGCCGCATCGTCGAGTACGAAGGCGGCGGCGAAGAGACGCGCTCGAACCCGTGGCTCGCCGAGCTGCAGCAGGACGCCTACGCCGAAATCAATCCCAAGACCGCGGCCGATCGCAGTATCCGGAACGGCGAGTACGTGTGGCTCTCGACGCCGAGCGGCGCGAAGATCAGGGTGAAGGCCAAGGTGACCGAGGGCATCGGGCCCGACACCGTGTTCGTGCCGTTCCACTTCTCCGGCTGGTGGCAGGGCGAGGACATGCTGCCCTATTACCCGAATGGTGCGGCGCCGTTCGTGCGAGGCGAGGCGATCAACACCGCCACCACGTATGGCTACGACCGCATCACCTTGATGCAGGAATCCAAGACCACGCTGTGCCAAGTGGCGAAGGCCTGAGGAGGAAACGATGGCGAGAATGAAATTCCTGTGCGACGCCGAGCGCTGCATCGAGTGCAACGGCTGCGTCACCGCCTGCAAGAACGAGAACGAGGTTCCCTGGGGCGTGAACCGCCGCCGCGTCGTCACGCTGAACGACGGCGTGGTGGGCGCCGAAAAATCGATCTCGGTGGCATGCATGCACTGCTCGGACGCGCCCTGCATGGCGGTCTGCCCGGTCGACTGTTTCTATCGCACGGACGACGGCGTCGTGCTGCACGACAAGGATCTCTGCATCGGCTGCGGCTACTGCTTCTATGCCTGCCCGTTCGGCGCGCCGCAGTTTCCGCAAGCCGGCGCCTTTGGCCTGCGCGGCAAGATGGACAAGTGCACGTTCTGCGCCGGCGGACCGGAACCCGATCGCTCGGACGCCGAGTTCAAGAAGTACGGCCGCAACCGCCTTGCCGAAGGCAAGCTTCCGGCGTGCGCCGAGATGTGCTCGACCAAGGCGCTCCTCGGCGGGGATGGCGATGTGATCGCGGATATCTACCGCGAGCGCGTGCTGCGCCGGGGCCGCGGCTCGGAAGTCTGGGGCTGGAGCACCGCGTACGGCCTGCCGCCGAAGCCAGGCGCGCAGCCGCCTGCGCAGCAACCGGCGAAGAGCGGCAAGTCATGATGCGGCTCGCGCTTGTCATTGTGGCTGCGCTTATGGTCGGCGCCTGCGGCGAGAAGGAGCAGGTCGTCGTCTACAAGCAGGGCAAGTATCAGGGCAAGCCCGACAACCGCTCCTGGGACAACGACGCGCCGGTCGCCGAGCTGCGCGGCGGCAAGTGGACCAAGGGCGACCGCGCGAGCTGGGAGGAGTCGATCAAGCAGCGCCAGACGGCGCAGAACGAGTATCAGCGCATCAATCGCTAATGAGACTTTTCTTTCTTTGCCTCTCGCTCATGGTCGCCGGCGCCGCGTTCGCGCAGCAGGGTCCGGGTCCGATGCCGGAGGATCCCGTCAAGGCGCAGCAGCAACGCCAACTCACGCAGCCAGGCAACAACAGCGACGTCTGGAAGCAGGTTCGGTCCGGTAATCCGGACTACACCACGACGACCGTGCGCGGACGCGAGACCGACGTCCTGGTGCAATCGTGGGGTGACACGTGGCGCCGCATCCGCAACGGCCCGGTGATGTTCTACGGCGGCTGGCTGCTGGTGCTCGTCATCGCGGCAATCCTCGGCCTCTACATGTTGAAGGGCCCGGTGAAGTTAAGCGAGCCGCTCAGCGGGCGCCAGATGCGGCGCTTTACGGCGTTCGAGATGACGGTGCACTGGACGACCGCGATCAGCTTCTGCCTGCTCGGTCTCTCGGGCTTGATCATGTTCTTCGGCAAGAACGTGCTGCTGCCGGTGATCGGCTATACGCTCTTCGGCTGGCTGACGCAGCTCTCGAAGAACCTGCACAACTTTATCGCGCCGCTTTTCATCGTCTCGGTGGGGGTGATGGTCGTCATCTGGGCGCGCGACAACCTGTGGCGCTCCTACGATTGGACCTGGTTGCGCCGCGCGTGGGCGTTCTTCCTGAAAAACGAGCACATCCCATCGGGCCGCTTCAACGGCGGCGAGAAGGTGTGGTTCTGGGCGGGCGTCCTGGTACTGAGCGTCATGGTGGCCTGGAGCGGCCTCGTGCTGCTTTTCCCGAACTTCGATCAGACCCGCCACACCATGCAGGAAGCGTGGATCTGGCACGTCGCGGCGGCGGTTCTCTATATCTGCGCCGGGCTCGGCCACATCTACATGGGCACGATCGGCGTCGAGCACACCTACGGCAACATGCGTCATGGCTGGACCGACGAGACCTGGGCGAAGGAGCACCACGAAATCTGGTATCGCGAGGTGAAGTCGGGCAAGCGCGAGCCGGCCGGCGGCGCCGTGCCCGCGGGCGCCCCGCACATGAAGGAGGACGCGTGAAGACACTGCTCGCATTCATCGCGGCCGGCGCCCTTCTCGGTGCCGCGGCGGGGCTCCAGGCGAAGCTGCCGCCGCCTCCCGCGAAGAGCGACGCCGACAAGGCGGCCGAGGCCGAAAAAGCAAAAACTGCAAAGGCCAAGGACGACGCCGATCTCGCCAAGGCGCAGGAGAAGGCGGTTGCCAACTACAAGCGCACCCACGCGACGCCGGGCAAGAAATGACCTAGAGACCGGACAAGTGAGGAGGAGGGGTGGAAAGGGCGCCGCGAGGCGCCCTTTCTTTATTCGGGGTCAGGCACCGAACCTTGCTACACGCCTTCGACGGCGATCAGCTTGCCGCGCGAGCCTTTCTGCCGCAGTTTGATGAGCGGTGCGTACTCGGGCGAGCGATACCAGCCGAGGAGCTTCTCCATGTTGGGAAACTCGAGCAGCACGACGCGCTTGGGCGACCATCCGCCTTCGAGCGGTTCGACTCTGCCACCGCGTACGGCGAAGCGGCCGCCGTGCTTTTCGATCGTCGCGAGAACTTCCTTTCGATATTCGTCGTAAGTCGCCTGATCCGTTACCTCGATTTCGCCGATCACATATGCAGCCATGCGTCCTCCTAGCCGGGAAGGATGAATCGTAGCGCGATGCCGAGCGCCGCCATCACGAGCACGAGCTCCACCAGTCCGCGATGCAGGCGGAACGCGAGGAGCGCCGCGAGCGCGGCGAGCGCCGCGACCTTGAGATCGAGCGCGAGCGGGTCGAACGCGTACCAGCGTAAGGCACCCGCGTGGCTCTCGTGCACCTCGCCGAAGAGGACATGCAGCGCGAACCATACCGTCAGGTTGAGAATGACGCCGACCACCGCCGCGGTGATCGCCGCGAGCGCGCCCGAGAGCCGGGCGTTGCCGCGCAGCTCCTCGACGAAAGGGGCGGCCGCGAAGATGAGCATGATCGGCGGCACGAAGGTCACCCAGGTGGTCATCGCCGCGCCGAGCACGCCCGCGGCGAGCGGCGCGAAGGGCGCCGGATCGCGGTAGGCCCCGAGGAAGCCCACGAACTGCGTGACGAGGATCAGTGGCCCCGGCGTCGTCTCCGCGAGGCCCAGGCCGTCGACCATCTCCGGCGCGCTCATCCAGTGATAGTTCTCGACCGCCTGCTGCGCCATGTAGGCGAGGAGCGCGTAGGCGCCGCCAAAACTCACGACCGCGAGCTTCGAGAAAAAAAGCCCGATCTCGACGAGCACATGTCGCGCGCCGAGGACGAGCGCCACCGCTGCGACCGGAATCCACCAGAGCGCGACGCCACTGCCTAGGGCGAGCGCCGCGTGACGCCAGCGGCCGGGTAGGGGCGTTGATGCGGCCGGCGCGGCGCGCGGCGTGACGTAGAAGCCAACGAGCGCCGCTCCAAGCACGATCAGCGGAAAGGGCACGGCGAAGAAGTGGATGCCGATGAACGCGGCGGCCGCGACGCCGATGAGAAAGCGTGTCTTCAGCGCCCGCCTGCCGATCCTGATGAGCGCTTCGATGACGATCACCAGCACCGCGGCCTTGATGCCGAAGAGCGCGCTCTCGACGACCGGGATGCCGCGGCCGAGCGCATAGAGGATGCTCAAGCCGAGCATCACCAGCGCGCCCGGCAGCACGAAGAGGATGCCGGCCGCGAGGCCGCCGCGCGTGCCGTGCAGCAGCCATCCGACGTAGGTGGCGAGCTTCGTCGCCTCCGGGCCGGGGAGGAGCACGCAGAAATTGAGCGCGTGCAGGAAGCGGCTCTCCTCGATCCACTTCTTCTCGTCGACCAGCACGCGATGCATGATCGCGATCTGCCCCGCGGGTCCGCCGAAGCTGATGAAGCCGAGCTTTAGCCAGAAGCGAAGCGCTTCGGCGAAGGGGATCACCCGCTAGGCGATGGCGCCGCCGCAGGAGCTGCCGGCGCCGGCCGTGCAGCCGAAGCAGTGGCGCCCGGTGACGATCGCGCGGCTCGCGAGCTTCGCCGGATCGAAATCGCGAATGTGCGCCGCGCGGCCGTCCGGATAACGCGCCTCGAGCTCGAGCATCTGATTGAAGTCGCAATCGTAGAGGCGCCCGTCCCACGCCACCGAGAGCGTGTTGCGGCACATCAGCCCCTGCACGGCCGCGGGGTTGTAGGCGTTGACGAGGAGCGCCATGTAGCGCTCGAGATTGCCGGAGGCCTCGAGCCACTCGAGGAAGCGCGAGATCGGCATGTTGTTGAGCGCGCTCAGCGAGTCGAAGCTGACACCGTGGTTCGCGGCAAGACCCTGCTTCCACTCGCGTTCCATCGACTTCTGGTCGCCGGCGAGGAAGGCGCCGGCCGGGTTATGCATCAGCGTGAGCCGCAAGCGCGGGTCGCCCTTGCCGTATCCCGCGGCGTTCAGGCGCCGGAGTGCTTCGATCGATCGCTCGAACGTGCCCTCGCCGCGCTGCAGATCGGTGTTGCGTTTGCGATAGTGCGGTAGCGAGCAAACGATTTCGACGCCGCGCTTGGCGAACCATTCCGGCAAGTCGCGGCAGCGGCCCGTAAGAAGTACCGTCAGATTGCAGCGGTCCATCACGTGCTTGCCACGCTCGACGCAGGCGTCGACCAGGTAGCGGAAATGCGGGTTGAGCTCTGGGGCGCCGCCCGTGATGTCGACGGTGCCCGCGCTCGTCCTGTCGAGCGCTGCGAGACAAAGGTCCACCGTCTCGCGGCTCATCATCTCTGCGGTGCGGTCGGGGCCGGCGTCGACGTGGCAATGCCGGCAGGTCATGTTGCAGAGCTTGCCGAGATTGATCTGGAAGATCTCGATCGGCGCCAGGCGCAACGGGCCCGCGACGTCGCGAAAGTTGGGCAGGCGCAATCGCGCTAGCGCGCGCAATTGCTCGGGTGCGGCGGCGAGTGGCGAGGCGCGCGAGACGAGGGAGGTCGTCGCCCGCGGGCCGATCAGCTTTTCGGTTTCTGCTGCGCCCACGCTAGGCCATCACCTGCCGATGGACGTGCTCGAGCATCTGCACACCGTGAACGAGCGAGGCGCCGCCGCGGATCGCGGCGGCGACGTGCAGCGCTTCGGTCATCTGCTCGAGGTCCGCGCCCTGCTCGAGCGACGCCTTCGAGTAGGCGTCGATGCAGTAGGGACATTGAACCACCTGCGCAACGGCAAGTGCGATCAGCGCCTTCTCGCGCGCCGAGAGCGCGCCGGGTTTGAAGACTTCACCGTACCAGGCGAAGAAAAGCTCCGCGAGCTTCGGATTGCCCTCGGCGATCGACGGGAACTGCGGCAGGTGCTCGGGCTTGTAGTACGTGTCCATTGAATCTCCGGTTCGACGATGCATAGGGGCATGCTAAGGCCGCGCGCCGAGCGTGGCGAGCGCGCTTTTGTTGATTCCGGGGTGCAGGCGCTACTCTGTCGCCTATGAGCGCGATTGCGGAAGGGCTGCGGCGCGTGCTCGAGCTCGACCGCGAGCTTTGGCATATCGTCGCGCTCAGCCTCGAGGTGAGCCTGTCGGCCGTGCTGATCGCCACCGCGCTCGGGCTGCCGCTCGGCGCCGCTCTCGCCGTCAAGCGCTTCCGCGGGCGGCGCAGCGTCATCGTGGTGCTGAATGCGCTGATGGGCTTGCCGCCGGTCGTGGTAGGGCTTCTCATCTATCTGCTCCTTTCGCGCGCCGGTCCGCTCGGCGAACTCGGCCTTCTTTTCACGCCGGGGGCAATGATCATCGCCCAATCGGTGCTCGTGCTGCCGATCATCGCCGCGCTCGCGCGCCAGGCGCTCGAAGACGCCTGGCGCGAGTACGAGGAGCAGCTGCGCTCGCTCGGCGCGCGGGAACTCGCTGCCGCGCTGACGCTCATTTGGGACGCGCGCTTCTCGCTCGTCACCGCCGTGCTTGCGGGTCTCGGCCGCGCCGCGGCGGAGGTTGGCGCGGTGATGATCGTCGGCGGCAATATCGACGGCGTTACCCGCGTCATGACCACTGCGATCGCGCTCGAGACCTCCAAGGGGGACCTGCCGCTCGCGCTCGGCCTCGGCTTCGTGCTGATCGCGCTGGTGCTCGCGCTCAATGCCGCCGCGCAGCTCGTGAAGGAGACGGCGGAGCGCCGCTTCGGCTGATGGCGGCTTCGATCCTGCCGCTCGTCCTCGAGAACGTCGGATACGCGCCGCGCGGCCAGGTGCTCATCGCCGAGGTCTCGCTCACCATCGAGCGCGGCCCGAGCACCATCATCCTCGGCGCCAACGGCGCCGGCAAAAGCCTGCTCATGCGACTGATGCACGGTCTCCTCGTGCCCACGTCCGGGCATGTGCGCTGGCGCGAATCGGATGCCGCGAGCCGGCGGCGCCGCCAGGCGATGGTGTTCCAGCGCCCGGTGATGCTGCGGCGCTCGGCGCTCGCCAACGTCGTCTATGCGCTCGCGCTCGCCGGAATCCCGGCCGGCGAGCGCGAAGCACAGGCGCTCGCGGCGCTCGACGAAGTCGGGCTTCGGCACCTCGCGGAGCGCCCGGCGCGCGTGCTCTCCGGCGGCGAGCAGCAGCGCCTCGCGCTCGCGCGCGCCTGGGCGCTGCATCCGGAAGTC
>JBHELS010000361.1:0-12467 GCA_046263015.1 Burkholderiales bacterium
GCGCCCGGATGCCAGGGGACGGGCGAAGCATCTTTCTTCTGGTTCTCGAGCTTGATGTTCTCGGCTTCCTTGTGCGTGCGCACCAGGTCGTCCTTGTGGTCGAACACCGCCTTGACGATGCTGTAGGCGGTCTTGTCGTCCATCTTCTCGTGCGCCACGAGCAGGTTGTTCACCGTGGCGATCTGGTTGTCCTTCTCCATGCCGTGATAGACGTCCTTATGGATGACGTCCTTCACGTACAGGTTGCCGTGCTTCTTGTTCATCGCCGCCACGACATCGGCGTGGTCGATGAGTTTGATCTTCACGCCCGGCGTGTTGGCGAGATCGGTCACCGCCGCGGTCGGCAGGCCGCCCACCCAGAAGAACGCGTCGATCTTGCGGTCCTTGATCGCGTTCACCGACTCGGCGACGCCGAGGCGCTCGCGCTTCATGTCGCGGTCCTTGTCGAGGCCCGCCGCCTCGATGACGCGGAACGCCATCACTTCGGTGGCGCTGCCCCCCGAGCCCGTCGAGACACGCTTGCCCTTGAGATCCTTCATCGAGTTGATGCCCGTGCCCTCGATCGTCACGACGTGCATGCGATTGGGGTACATGATGAGGAGCGTGCGCACCGGCACCGGCTTGCCCTTAAACTTGTCTTCGCCCTTGTAGGCGTCGAGCGTCGCGTCGGCCATCGTCATGCCGAGGTAGGGCTTGCCGGTATTGATGAGCTGCAGGTTGGCGACCGAGCCGCCGGTGACCTCGGCGGTCGCCTGGATGCCCGGCACGTATTTCGACAGCATGGCCGCCATGCCGCCGCCGAGCGGGTAATAAACGCCGCCGGTGCCGCCGGTGGCGATGGAAATGTTTTGCGCGTGGGCGGCGCCTGCAAAGAAGAGCAGCGCGAGCGCGCGAATAATGAGCCGCATCGTATCCTCCTCGGGGATTTTGCTAGTGGCCGCCGATTCTAACGCCAAGCTTGCGAAGCGCTTCCTCGCGTCTCGTGCGCGCCGATTGGTTCACCGTCGTATAGAGGCTGCCGCCAGCGCTATCCATCGCTACCACCAGCGGACCGAAGCCGCGCACGCCGAACTTCCATAGCGACTCGGGATTGAGGTCGTCCATGTCGACCGCCTCGATCGCCTCGACCCAGGTCGTCTCGAGGGCGGCCGTGCCGCCGATGATCGCGAGGTAGACGCCCCCCAGCTCGCGGAACGCCTGCGCCGAGCCCTCGCGCAGGCCGCCCTTGCCGATCACCATGCGCACCCCGTATTGCTCCATCAGCGGGCGCGTGAAGCGTTCCATACGGTCGCTCGTGGTCGTGCCGATGCACACCGGCGCATACCCGGCCGGATGCTCGGCGCTCGGCGGCAGCTTGCGCACGTTCGGGGCCGTGTGAATGACTGCATGACCGCGCAGGTCGAAGCGCGGCTTGCGGCCGCGATCGAACATATGAATCAAGGTCGCGTCGCGCAGGCCGTAAAGCGTGCCGTTCAGCGTCACGGTGTCCTCGACGCGCAGCTTGCGCGCGATCTCCTCGGTGAGCGGCGTGGGGATGTCGTAATGCGCCATCAGGCCCCGAGCAGGGACTTCTTGAGATCGTCCTGCACCGGCCGGTCGCCGAGCCAGATGCGAAGCAGCGCGCGATAGAAATCTTCACCGCCGATCGGCTTGCCGGCGGGCTTGCCGTTCACCACGATCTGCGTCGCGCTGCCCGTCCAGTCGAGTGCGATGTTCATGCCTTTCTTCGCCTCGCCGATCTGCGCGATGGTCGCGCTGAGCTCCTGCACGCGAGGCTCCAGGGCTTTGTAGTCGGCCTCCGACGTATTCGCGCGCAGACCGTCCACCAGCGCTTCTGTGAATGTGTCGGCGCCGACGTTGCGCAGCATGTGGATCGCGGCGCGCTTGGGCCCGGCGAGCGCGAGCACCGCTGCAGCGTCGCTTTTCTTCTCGGGCAGGTAAAGGCCGATGACGTAAACGTTGAAGATGACGCGCTTGCGCAGCCCGGCGCCGTTCAGTACGAGCTCGCGAGATTCGACCTGCGTCCTCTCGTCGACCTTGACGCCCGCGACCTCGGCCGCGTTGCCGGCGAAGGCCGCGAGGGCGAGCGCGGCGGCGAAAAATAGGGGCTGTCCCTGTTTTTGCATCGGCGCTCCGTTAGAAGCCGTATTCGACGCCCGAGGGCTTGAGCAGCGCCCGCGCGCGCCGCGCCGAGTGGCACTGCATATTGACCGCCACCGGATTCATCGTGATGTGCGTCGCCGCGGTTTCTACGTGCACGGCGAAAGCGGTGGCGTCGCCTCCGAGGCCCTGCGGACCGACCCCGAGCGTATTGACGGCCTCGCTCAGCTCCGCCTCGAGCTTCGCGCCTTCCGGGTCGGCGCAGCGCGAGCCGAGCGGCCGCGTCGCCGCCACTTTCGCGAGATGCACGCACAGATCCGCCGTGCCACCGACGCCGACGCCGACGATGGTGGGCGGGCAGGTCTTGCCGCCTGCGTCGAGCACGCAATCGATGACGAAAGTCTTGACCGCGTCCATGCCCTCGGCTGGTACGGCCATACGGAGCCAAGAATTATTCTCCGAGCCCGAGCCCTTCGGGATCATCTCGATCGCGAGCGCTTCGTCCTCGGAGAAGTCGATGTTGATTACCGGAACGCCGCGGCCGCAGCTCGTGTGCTCGTTTTTGCGCGTGATGGGGTGGACAACCGAGGAACGCAGCGGATGCTCGCGCGTTGCCCGCTCGCAGCCTCGCCGGATCGCGTCTTTCAGCGCCGGACCGTCGACCTGTACGCTCCGCCCGATCCACACGTTGTAGATCGGGATGCCGGTGTCCTGGCAAAGCAGGTTATCGGTCGATTCGGCGACCGCGATATTGCGCATCATGGTGCCGAGCACGCGTTTCGCGCCGGCATCGCGCTCGCGCGCGGCGACGCGGTCGAAGCCCTGCTTGATATCGGGCGGCAGCACCTTGAGCGCCCGGATGTAGAGCTCCTTCGCCGCTTCCTCGACTTGTGAGAGATCGACCTTCACTTCACCCTGATCTTGCGCTGCTCGACGACATTCGCCCAGAGCGCGGTCTCTTCCTTTAGCGCCTTGGCCATCTCGTCGGGGCGGTTGCCAACCGGCCATAGGCCCTGCACGTAGAAGCGAGCCTTCATGTCCGTGTCCTCAAGCGCCTTCCTGGTGTCCTGATACACCTTCTGAATGATCTCCTTCGGCGTGCCGGCCGGGGCGACGAGGCCGAACCAACCGGTGTTCTCGAACCCCGGCACCGTATTCGCGATCGGCGGCACGCCCGGAAGCTGCGGCACTTCGGTCTTGCTCGTCACGCCGAGCGCGCGGATACGCCCGCCGTTGATGTGGCCGATGGAGGCGGCGAGGTTGCCGACGAAAAAGTTCGTCTCGCCACCGACCAGTCCCGCAAGCCCGGGCCCTTCGCCCTTGTAGGGCACGGCGAGCGCATCGAACTTCGCCTGGTAGACGAAGTTCTCCGCCGCGAGGTGCGTCTGCGAGCCGATGCCCGCGTGGCCGAAAGTGAGCTTCCCCGGATTGGCGCGGCCGTATTCGATGAGCTGCTTCACCGTCTTGAATGGCGAGTTCGCCGGCACGGTGAGCACTTGCGGGCCGGACACGACGTTCGTGATCGGCACGAAGTCCTTCTCCGGGTCATAGTTCATGCTGGCGTAGATGTGCTGATTGGCGGTCATCACCGAGCCCGACGGGAAAAAGAGCGTGTAGCCGTCGGGCGCCGCGCGCGCCGCCTCGGCGGCGCCAAGCCCGCCGCCCGCGCCGCCGCGGTTCTCGATCACCACCTGCTGGCCCCAAGTCTGCGAGAGCTTTTCGGCGAGTAGCCGCGCCGAGATGTCGGTCGCCCCGCCCGGCGGGAACGGCACGATGAAGCGCACCGGCTTCTGCGGCCACGATTGCGCGGCCGCGCTGCTCGCCAGTGCGAGAGTGAAGATCAACGCCCCCAGTTTTCTCAGCATGCGGCTCCTCCTCGCCCCAAGTTACTACAGCGCAAGGGCAAAGGCGAGCCCTGCGCCCAGCGTGAGCGCGGCGGCGATGCTCGCCAGGCTCTTCTGCCATTCGTGCCAATCGAGGAACTCGATGGCGAGCACGCGCAGCCCGGCGCCGAGATGCGCGGCAAGAAGCACGACGAGCGTCCACTCGGCGAACTTAACGATCGGCTGCTCGGTCCAGCGCAGAAAACCGTCCATTTGCAGCCCGAGCCCGAGCGCCCAGAAATGCACCGGCAGAAACACGGCGAGCGCGACTCCCGAAATGCGGTGAACAAGGGCGATCTGCTTGCTCATGCGAATAGCGCGAGCACCGCCCGCATTCCGAGCCACGCAAGAAGCATCGCAAAACCAAGTGCGAACACATCGCGCGAGCGCCCGCGCCAGCCGAGCCACTCGCTGAGCACCGGCCGCAGGCCGATGGGTGCATGCACCACCACCGCGAGCACGAAGATTGAATAAAACGCGAGCCAGGCCAGGCTGCCGCGTGTGCGCGCAAAAATTTCGGCGGCCGTGAGTCCACCGCGTACCGCGTAGACAATCGTGACGAGATGGACGAGGACGCAAAGCGCGAGCACTGCAGCGCTCAAGCGCTGCGCAATCCATAGCACCGTGTCGGAGCGCCGGCTCACAGCTCGCCCCTCACGGCGGCTTTTGCCACCTCGCGCTTGAGGCCGGCGATGCTTGCCGTCGGGGAAATGTGCTTCGGGCAGCGCTCGCTGCAGCTCATGTGCGTATGGCAGGCGTGGCAGCCCGCGTCGCCGGCGACGGCATGCAGGCGCTCCAACGCTTGGCCGTCGCGCACGTCCTTCAGGAGTGTCCAGGCGCGATTCAGGGCCGCCGGTCCCAGGTAATCTGCATTCCAGCTCACCACATCGCAGGCCGCGTAGCAGACGCCGCAGCCGATGCATTCGATGCCGGCGTCGATCGCTTTTCGCGCTGGCGAATCGGGCGTTACTCGGGCGAAGTCGTCGTGCTTGGTCGACGTGGCGACAAACTGCCCCTTGGCGCGTTCCCACTTGTCGAAAAACGGACGCATATCGGCGACGAGGTCGCGAATCACCGGCAGGTTGCGAAGCGGCCGCAGTTCCAGGCTGCCCTTCTTCACCACCGTGTCGACATGCGTGCGGCAGGTCCAGCGCGGCACGCCGTTCACCGTCATCGCGCAAGAGCCGCACATGCCGACGCGGCAAGCGTAGCGATAGGCGAGTGTCGGATCGATTTTCCGCTGGATGTGCGTCACGACGTCCAGCACCGTCTGGTTTGGATAGCGCGGCACGCCGAATGCCTGCAGCTCGCCGCGCTCGCTACCGCGCCACACCATTACTTGCAGTATGTCGCTCATCGCACCGTCACGTGCAGCCGATGCAGGGCGTTGTTGCCCATGGCACCGGTGTTCCAATCCGGCTCGTCGGGCTGGCGCGCGCCCGCGGCATCGGTCGCGCGGCACGAGAGTTCGTGCTCCCCGCGCGTTGCCTGCCACTCGCAGCGCCAGCGCTGCCAGGCAAAGCGCTCGCGCGCCGGCTCAAGCTCGGCATCCCGGCATTGTCCATCCACCGCCAATTCAAGCCGCGCGACCGCGACGCCCGCGCCGGACCATGCGCGTCCCTCGATGATGACGCGTCCGGCATCGAGGAGCCGCCGCCCGGTGTACCAGTCGGGAATCCCGGGCGGCGCCATGAGCGACTTCACCTTCATTTGACGCACAGGAACGCCGTCGTCACCGTCGAGCTTCTTGCAGCGATAGCCGACGGCCTGCTGGTAGCCATCGAACGGCTGATGGAGAAGTTCGATGCGCTCGAGCCATTTGACGCTCGCCATGCCAAACCAGCCGGGCACCACAAGGCGGAGCGGCGCGCCGTGCTGCGGGGCGAGCGGCTGGCCGTTCATGGCCCAGGCAAGATCACGTCATCGGCAAGCGCGTCGCCAAGCGGCAGGCTGCGCGCGAAATCGTGCTCGACGCCGGAGTCGAAGCCGCGGTCGGCGCCGATGAACACGATCTCGGTAATGCCCTCAGTTGGCGTGTCCGCGAGCAGCGCCTTCAGCGACACGCCGGTCCATTGCGCCGTGCTGACAGCACCGGTGGTCCACGCCATGCTTGGATAACGTGGTCGGAATTCCGCGCGGCCGTTGCCCGCGCACTCGAGCGTCGCCCGCACCGTGCGCTGTCGCAATGCGCGCAGCTCGGGCAGGGAGAACCTGCGAGCGCCAACGCTTAAGCGGAAGGCAGCTTCGTCCAGTGCCGGGATGTCGAAGTGGCACAGAGTGTAGTGAAGCCCGAGCGGCGTGAGCTCGTAGCGCAGCGCCTCGAGCGGCATCGACACGTGGCGCAGCGCGAGCGCGAGCTCCTCGGTGCTGAACGGCCCTTCGACCGGCGCGCGGCGAGCGCGCTCGAAGAACGGATGCTTCAGGCGCTCTCGTACAGGCGGGTGAGGACGAACTCGCGATGGCCGAGCGCCTCGGCGGCGGTGAGGCGGCCGTTCGCCGTACGGAACATGCATTCGAGAAGCGTGTCGCCCGCCTGATCGGGCGTCAGCTCCTTGCGAAGCAGGCCTGAGACGTCGACGTCGATGTGCTCCGACATCGTGCGCACGGTGCGGGGGTTCGCACACAGCTTGATCACCGGCAGGATGGGATTGCCGATGACGTTACCCTGCCCGGTCGGAAAGAAATGCACCGCGAAGCCCGACGCGGCGCACAGGGTGACCATCTCGGCGGCGGCCGAGGACGAATCCATGAACCACAGGCCCGCCCCGGTGGGCGTCTCGGCCTTGTCGAGCACGCCGTCGACCATGCACTTGCGGCCGATCTTCTGGATGTTGCCGAGCGCCTTTTCCTCGATCGTCGTGAGACCGCCCGCGATGTTGCCCTTGGTTGGCTGCGAGTCGGAGAGGTCGTTCGTTTTATGCGCCTCGATCACCTTTTGATAGCGATCGAAGACGAACTGGAATTTCCGACGCACCTCGTCCGTGCGGCAGCGCGCCGCGACGAGATGCTCGCCGCCGGTAAGCTCGGTCGTCTCGCCGAACGCGAGCGTCACGCCGTGCGGATAGAGCTTGTCGAACGCGTTGCCGACCGTCGGATTGGCGCCGCATCCCGAGGTCGTATCCGATTCGCCGCACTTGGTCGAGACCCAGAGATCCTCGAGCGGCCGCTCCTCGCGCCGGAGCTCGCTCGCCCACTGCACGAACTCCTTCGCCTTCTTGGACGCACGCATGACGGTGTCGTGGTCGCCGTGCTGCTCGATGCCGAAGTACGCCACGGGCTTACCGGTCGCCGCGATGCCGTCGGCGACTTTCTTTGCCCATTGGTCTTCGATGCAGATCACGACGACGGCCGCGACGTTGGGATTCGCGCCTGCGCCGATGAGCGTGCGGAAATGAAGCTCCAGGTCCGCGCCGAATTGCAGCCGGCCGTACGGATGCGGCAGGGCGATCGTGCCCTTGACGTTGTGCTCTACCGCCTGCGCCGCCGCGTTCGAGAGATCGTCGACCGGCAGGATGATGACGTGATTGCGGACGCCGACGCGGCCGTTCTCGCGTTTATAGCCCCAGAAGCTTGCTCTGTTCAGTTCCATGGATTACCAGCGCTTGGTCTTGACGTTGTGCACGTGCAGGTGCTCACCCTTGGCGATCGGCTTCACCACCCGGCCGATGTCGACGCCGTATTTGATGACGGTGTCACCCTCGCGGTAATCCTTGAGTGCGACCTTGTGCCCGATCGGAATGTCGTTTCTGGCGACGACCTCGAGGTCTTTGTCGTCCTCCATGATCCATCCGGCGAGATGCTGGCCGGCCTTCACGCCTTCGACGACGACTACGCCGACGCCATCGCCTTCCTCATGCACCACGAAGTGAATCATGCGTTGCCTGCGCGGAGAAAGGCCTATTCTATTCGCATGTCGGAGCGCCGCCGGTTCCTGCAGTGGCTTGCTGCGCTGGGCGTGGCGGCCGCGACGCCGGCGCGCGCGCAGCTCAACGCGAAGCCGCGCTTCGCGGCCTCGCCCTTCACGCTCGGTGTCGCGTCTGGTTATCCGCAGCCCGGAGGCTTCGTGCTTTGGACGCGCCTTGCGCCCACGCCGCTCGCGCCCGGCGGCGGCATGGCGCCGGAGGTCATTCCCGTCGGGTGGCAAGTCGCACGCGACGAGCAGTTGCGTCGCGTCGTCGCATCCGGCACTGCCTATGCAACGCCGGAGTGGTCGCACGCCGTACACGTGGAAGTCGCAGGCCTCGAGCCGCGGCGCCGATACTGGTATCGCTTCACGGCTGGTGAGGCCGCAAGCCCCGTGGGCTGCACGCGCACGGCGCCGGCGCCGAGCGCACCCGCGGCCAGGCTACGGTTCGCGTTTGCGTCGTGCCAGCAATACGAGCAGGGTTACTTCGGCGCCTACCGCCACATCGTCGCCGATGAGCCGGACCTCCTCATCCATCTCGGCGACTACATTTACGAGTCCTCCTGGGGTCGCGATCACGTGCGCAGCCACGCGAGCGGCGAAGCGATTACGCTCGACGATTACCGGCGCCGCTATGCGCTTTACAAGAGCGATCCGGATCTGCAGCTCGCACACGCGGCATGCCCGTGGCTTGCGACCTGGGACGACCACGAGGTGCAGAACGACTACGCCAATGACCGCTCGCAGTTTCTCGACGCGCCCGAGTGGTTTCTCGCGCGGCGCGCCGCGGCATACCGGGCGTGGTACGAGCACATGCCGGTGCCGCGCCACATGGTCCCGTTCGGCCCAAAGGCGCGCATCTACACGCGCTCAGGCTACGGCGCGCTCGCGAACTTCTTTGTGCTCGACGACCGGCAATACCGCTCGTACGAAGCGTGTCCGCGGCCCGGGCGCGGCGGCTCGACCGCCGTCGATCCCGCGCAATGCGGCGAGCTCGCCGATGCGAAGCGAACGATGCTCGGCGAGGCGCAGGAACAATGGCTCGATGCGGCGCTTGCTGGTTCGCGCACGCGCTGGAATGTGATTGCGCAGCAGACCCGCATGGCGCAGTTCGACGAGCAGGCGGGGCCCGGGCGTCTCGCGTGGACTGACGACTGGGACGGCTATCCGGCTGCGCGCCGGCGCCTGCTCGAGTCGCTCGCCGGCAAGGGGAATCCGGTGGTCATTGGCGGCGACATCCATTGCTTCAACGTAGCCGAGCTCAAGCGGGACTTCGACGATCCGGACTCGCCCGTGGTGGCCACCGAGTTCGTCGGCACGTCCATCACTTCGCAGGGCTGGCCGCAGGAGCGCATCGATGCACTGCGGCCCGAGAACCCGCATCTGCGCTTCGCCGACAGCCGCTATCGCGGTTACGTCCGCATGGAGCTCACGCCCGAGACCCTCAAGGCCGACCTGCGCGCCATGCGCAGCGTGAAGACGCCGGATGCGCCTTGCGACACGCTCGCGAGCTTTATCGTCGAAGCCGGCCGGCCGGGGCCGAAGCCCGCCGCGACCTAGACGCGAACATCAGAAAAGGCGCAGGGTGCGCGTCGCGGGCTCAAGATCCACCATGGCGCCATCGGGTACGCGGCTCGTGATGTCGACGTCGAACCCGGCGAAGAGCGTCACGCGGCCGAAGACCGCGCCTTGCACCATGATCGGATTGACGCTGTTCAGCACCAAGGCGAGCGGCACGACGCCGCGTGCGGCCATCTCGTGCAGCATCCAGGCGGTCGCGACGCCGCCCTTCGCGCTGTCGAGGACGAGCACCTTGTCGATGTAGGAGCGCCCCGCCAGCCGGTGCGATGGACGCGAGAAGACGCCGCGGATGCGATCGAGATCGTAGCGCGCGGAGAAACCGTCTTTTGCCACCAGCGCCTCGCCGCGCACGCGTGCGCCGATGGCGTGCCGCGCAATGAGCTCGGTCATGGCAGGCGGCCGCTTTCAGCCGCGTCGACGCACCGCTCCATCGAAGCGAGGAGCGGCACGTAACCGTAGCCGCCGAGGATGTTGACGAGCTTCGCGCTATTGGTGGCGAGGCGCTTCCAGCCGTGCGCCTCCGCCATCTCGCGCGCATACGACTGATAAAAGCACATGCCGGAAAGCACGTGACCGCCGGCCGCCTCGATGCGCGCGGTGAAGCCGAAGCGATCGGCATCGGGCTTCACCTGCGGGCTCGTCACGGCGAGTAGCGGCTTTCGCAACCGGCGACCGTCGCAGAGCGCGGCGAGCTCGCGCAGCTCGTAGAGGCTCAATTGCGGCGCCGAGAACACGACGAGGTCGACCTCTTTTTCGGCGGCGTACGCCGCCTGCAGCTCGGCGAGGTGGCTTGCCTGCACGCGGTGCGCCATCGGCAGCTCTTCGCCGCGCACATCGGCGATGCGTACGGCCTCGGGCGTGATGCCTGCCAGGTGGTAGAGCGCAATCGAGCCGAAGCTCGCCATGGCGGCACCGAAATGCTTGAGCGCGTCGGAGCCCGGCGCTGCGTCCAGGCCTTCGACGAGCGGCACTGCCCAGTAGTTGCCCGCAAGGCGACCGATGACGGCGCCGAGCGCACCCCACTCGTTCAGGGATTCCGGCTGGCACTCTGCACGCACGCGCAGCGTGGCACGCCGCTGCGCATCGAGGTGAAAGCCGTAGCGCGGCGTGCGGCCCGTCAGCCCGGCCGCGAGCGCCGAGGGCCCGCCTTCGTAGTTGGAGCGCGCCGCGCATACCGAATTGGCGTAGATCACGACGCCCGTGTCGCCGAAGGCGACATGCTCGCCGCGCCCGGGCGCCTGGATCGTCTGGTAGTTGATGCAGGTGTCGGTGAGCATGACGCCGAGCCGCCGGAACGCCGCGATGGCGCGACGCTCGAGCTCGACGCCGCTCGCCGGCTGCTGCAAGAGATCGAGCTTCGCGAAATCGGTGCCGCGCGGATCGGTGATGGTGGGCACGCGCACCTCGCCCGCGTCCTCGCCGAGCCGCTCGAGCCAGCGCACGCCGGCTTCGCCGAGGCTCTCGCTGTCCGCCATGATGTGCGCCTGGGTCACCGCGACAAAGTCCTCGGCGCCGAAGAACTCGCCAACGCGTACCTGATGCTCGAGCGCCAAGCGCACCGCCCCGCCCATCTCTCCGGCGAGCATCGCGCGCTCGAGATCGGTGAGCCTCATGTGCGCTTTATACTTCGATCGGGGAGCCTTCGCATGAAGATCGTCGCACTCGCACTCGGCATTTTCGCGGCGTCGCTCGTCCACGCCCAATCATGGCCGGGCAAGCCCGTGCGCTTCCTCGTTCCCTTTCCGCCCGGCGGCTCGACCGACGTCGCCGCGCGCCTCGTTGCCGACAAGCTCACGCGCGCGCTCGGGCAGCAGTTCGTGGTCGAGAACCGCGCCGGCGCCTCGGGCGCGATCGGCACGCGCGAAGTGGCGCGCGCGGCGGCGGACGGCTACAACCTCCTCTTCGCCGCCGATCCGATCGTCACGCTCCACCTCGTGATGAAAGATGTGCAGTTCGACGTGCTGCGCGACTTCGCGCCCGTCACGCAAGTCACGACGCAACCAATCGCCGTGGCGGTGCATTCGTCGGTGGCTGCTAACACCATCCAAGAATTGATCGCGCTCGCGAAGGCCCATCCCGGCAAGCTTTCCTTCGCCCACTCGGGGCTCGGCTCGGGTCAGCATCTGACGGGCGAGCTCTTGAAGAAGGTCGCCGGCATCGACATGCAGCAGGTGCCGTACAAGGGCGGCGGGCCGGCGGTGCAGGATCTCGTCGCCGGGCAGGTGCCGGTCGGCGTGCTCGGCTCCACGCCGCTCATTCCCCACCATAAAGCCGGACGCATCCGCATCCTCGCCTTCACGAGCAAGGTCCGCTTCCCGACCTTGCCCGAAGTGCCGACGCTGCAGGAGGCCCGGCTCGCGATCGACACGGGCCAGTGGCTGGGCATCCTCGCGCCGCGGGGAACGGCGAGGGATATCGTCAATACGCTTTACGCCGAGACCAAAAAGGCGCTCCAGATGGAGGACGTGCGCACTCGCCTTCTGGATGCAGCGCTGCTCGCGGTCGGCAGCGCGCCGCCGGAGTTCGGGGCACTCATCCGCTCGGATACCGAGATCTGGACGCGGCTCGCCGCCGAAGTGGGCGTCAAGCCGCAGTAGTCGATGAAGAAGCCGAACTTCCTCATCATCCTGATCGACGACCTGCGCTACGACGAGTTCGGCGCCGGCGGGCATCCGTACCTGAAGACGCCGCACATCGACCGCATCGCGCACGAAGGCGCCACCTTCGAGCGCGCTTTCCACACCACACCGATCTGCTCGCCAAACCGCGCGTCCATCCTGACCGGTCAGTACGCGAGCCGCCACGGCATCATCGACAACGTTGCGCGCGATGCGATGAGCCACCGGCTGCCGAACTATCACCTCGAGCTGCAGCGCCTCGGCTACGAAACGGCGCACGTGGGCAAGTGGCACATGGGAAACGACGGCAAGCCGCGCCCCGGCTACCAGCGCTGGGTGTCGTTCGACGGGCATGGCCGCATCGAGAATCCCAAGCTCAAC
>JBHELS010000362.1:0-10171 GCA_046263015.1 Burkholderiales bacterium
TTCCGGCAAGCGCGCCGGCGAGGAGTTCGGCGTCTGCATCAACCCCGAGTTCCTGCGTGAAGGTACCGCCGTCCACGACTATTTTCAGCCGCCGAAGACCGTGATCGGCGAGGTGAACAAGGCCTCCGGCGACGTGCTCGCGAACTTGTACGCGAAGCTCGCCGCACCGCTGGTGCGCACCGACATCGAGACCGCCGAGATGGTGAAGTACGCGGACAACGCCTGGCACGCGGTCAAGGTGGGCTTCGCGAATGAGATCGGCAGCCTGTGCAAGGCGCTCGAAGTCGACGCGCACAAGGTGATGGACATCTTCTGCCAGGACCAGAAGCTGAACCTCTCGCCTTATTACCTGAAGCCGGGCTTCGCCTTCGGCGGTTCCTGTCTGCCGAAGGATCTGCGCGCGCTCTTGTACAAGGCGAAGACGCTCGACGTCTCGCTGCCGATCCTCGCCTCGGTGCTGCCCTCGAACCAGCTGCAGATCGAGCGCGGCGTGCAGGCGGTGCTCGAGAAGGGCGCGAAGAAGATCGGCATCCTCGGCTTCTCCTTCAAGGCGGGCACCGACGACCTGCGCGAGAGCCCGATGGTCGAGCTCACCGAGCGGCTGATCGGCAAGGGCTACGACCTTCGCATCTACGACCGCAACGTGAGCCTCGCCTGCCTGCACGGCGCGAACCGCGATTACATCCTGAACAAGATCCCGCATATCTCGCGGCTGATGGTGCCGACGATCGACGATGTGCTCGCGCACGCCGAGACCATCGTCATCGGCAACGGCGCTCCGGAATTCGCCGAGGTACCCAAGCGCATCGCCGAGGGCCAGACGATCATCGACTTCGTGCGCGTGTCCGACTCGCGCACCATCGCCGGGATTTACGAAGGCATATGCTGGTAACCGGCCGGTTGCACCCCGTAACGGCTGGCAGGCTGAGTTTCAGCGCCGACGACATCGCGCGGCGCGAGCGCGACGCCGAGCGCGAGCTGAAGAGCCTGCGCCGGGTGCTCGATCTCAACAAGGTCTTCATGGAGCTCGGCGCGGGCGACTGCGCGCTCGCGCGGCGCGTCGCGGGCTACGTCGAGCGCGTCTATGCGCTCGATGTCTCGGAGGACATCATGGGGCGCCTCGGCGGGCCGCCGAACCTCGCGCGCGTGGTGCACGACGGCGCGCGCATTCCGGTGCCCGAAGCCGTGGTCGACGTGGCCTTCAGCCGCACACTCGTCATCTCGCAGCTTGCCGGCATCTGCCGCGCGCTCAAGGACGGCGGCGTCTACTACACGAACTCGCACGGGCCGGCCGCCGAGCTGCGCGCGCTTTTCCTCGACGCGGGCTTCTCGACGCTCCGCTTCTACGTGAGCGGACTGCGCGTGCCCTATGCGCTCGCGCGGTTGCTCGACGACCCTTTCCGCATCGCGGCCATCAAGTAATGCGTACGTTCTACGTCCGTCCTGAATGCGAGGCGGGCTACGGCCGCGGCGACGGCTCGAGCTACGAGCACGCATGGAACGGGTTCAAGTCGGTGAGCTGGGAGAGCCTCGCCGGCGAGCCGGCGACGCTCTGGGTGTGCGGCGACCCGGCGGCGCCCGGTGGCTTCGTCACGCTGCACGTCGAGTGGAGCTACCTCAAGTCACGCCCGGAGGCTGTCCTTGCCGCTGCCGAGTCCAAAGAAGAGTCCAAAGCGCGTCCTCATCCTCGTCGAGAACCTTCCGTCGCCGTTTGACCGGCGCGTGTGGCAGGAGGCCACGGCGCTGCGCGATGCCGGCTACGCGGTCTCGATCATCTGTCCCACCGGACGCGGCTATGAGTCGCACTTCGAGGCGATCGACGGCATCGACATCTGGCGCTACGACCTCCCGACGGAAGGCGCGGGCGCGCTCGGCTATCTCGCCGAGTATTCGGTGGCGCTTTTCTGGACCTTCGTGCTGTCGGTTCGCGTCGCTTTCGGCCGCGGCTTTGACGTGGTCCATGCCTGCAACCCGCCGGACCTGTTTTTCCTGATCGGCGGCTTCTACAAGCTCTTCGGCAAGAAGTTTCTCTTCGACCACCACGACGCGAATCCGGAGCTGTACGTCGCGAAGTTCGGCCGCAAGGACTTTTTCTACCGCCTGATGCTCGCGCTCGAGCGACTCACCTTCCGCACTGCCGATGTATCGATCGCCACCAACGAGTCCTATCGCCGCATTGCCATCGAGCGCGGGGGCATGGCGCCCGAGCGCGTTTTCGTCGTAAGGAGCGGGCCGAGCCTCGCGCGGCTGAAGGTCCTGCCCCCGACGCCCGAGCTCAAGCGCGGGCGCAAGTACCTCGTCGGCTATGTCGGCGTGATGGGCCGCCAGGAAGGCCTCGACTACCTCCTGCAGGCGGCGGCGCACATCGTGCACAAGCTCGGCCGCAGCGATGTTCACTTCGGACTCGTCGGCGGCGGTACCTCGCTCGAGGAGATGAAGGGGCTCGCGGCCGAGCTCGGCGTCGCCGACTACGTCACCTTCACCGGGCGCGTGCCCGATGCCGAGCTACTCGCGATGCTGAACACCGCGGAGCTGTGCGTGAATCCCGACATCGCCACCGAGATGAACGACATCTCGACCATGAACAAGATCATGGAATACATGGCGCTTGGCAAGCCGATGGTGCAGTTCGACCTCGCCGAGGGCCGCTTCTCCGCGCAGGCGGCATCGCTCTACGCGCGCAAGAACGACGCCTTGGACTTCGCCGCCAAGATCGTCGAGCTGCTCGACGATCCCGAGAGGCGCCGCCGGATGGGCGAGTTAGGCCGCCGTCGCATCATCGATGAGCTCGAGTGGCGCCACGAGGTGCCAAAGCTTCTCGCCGCCTACGACGCCCTGTGGCAACGCAAAGCGCGCGGTGAGACGCCGATCTCCCGCCACGCATAGCTCTCAAGAAGTACGTTTGCTAGTCCGCCCGAGACCGAGCCTTAGGGCCGACCAGCGGCTGGGCGTGCTGCGCGCGACTCCCTAGAGTGACGCCATGCGACGCAGGCTCAGCCACTACGGCATCATCAGCGCCATCACCCTCGCTCTCCTCGAGGTGGCGGTTCGTTTCGTCGTGCCGCAGGCCGAGCTTCATCCACGCTACCGCTACTCCGAGCGTTACGGCCACGAGTTGCCGAGGTCCACGACCATGGTGCACGAGATGCCGGGCGCCTGGCGCTTCACGTATACGACAAACGAGTACGGCTTCCGCGCGCCGATGCCGCCGATCAGCAACCGCTACGACCGACCGAACGTCGTGGTGCTGGGCGATTCGTGCACCTTCGGCCAGGGCGTGAATGACGGCGAGGAGTACAGCGCCGCGCTTGCGCGACGGCTCGGCGACGCGGCGCGCGTGGTCAACCTCGGCGTTCCGGGCTTTGGCCTGACACACGAGATCCGCGCCTTTTACGAGTTCGCCGTGCTATTCCAGCCCGCGCTCGTGATCCTGCAGTTCCACATGAACGACGTGGAGGACAACGTCCTCGAGACGGTGACCACGGTCGAGAACGGCCGCTTCGTATTCCACCGTGACCGGTCGATCGCCGGACCGTTGCGCTCGCTCAAGGACTGGCTCTCAGGGTCCGTCGTGCAGCATAGCGCCGCGTACAACCTGATACGCAATACCGCCTATGAGACGTGGCGCCGCCACGTGGTGCACTACGAATCGGCCGAGGCCCGGGTTGCCAAGGAAGCGTTCTACGACGAGCTCTTCACCGCCTTTGCCGAGGACCTGCATCGCCGCGGCATTGCGCTCATCATGTTCGACGTGCCGCATCACCTCTCGCGATGGCCTGGCGTGATGAGCCATGTGCAGTCGCTGCAGGCGCGTGGCCTCGTCGAGCTCCTCGACACGGCCCAGTGGTTCACCGGTGTAACCAATTACGGCACGCCGGAGGGCCATCCCTGGGGCGCCCTCGGTCACCGCGTCGTCGCCGAGCACCTCGGCCCCGCGGTGCGCGCGGGCCTCGCTACCCCGCCCGCGCCCGCCCTCTAGTCCGTCCGGACGACCTTCTAGCCCGGCCTGCCCTCATAGTCCGACCGGACGGCCCGTGATCCACGACGCCCGACCGTGCGGCGCCTGTATTTTCGACTCGCTATGAATACCGCCCTGATGCCGTCCGACCGCAAGTTCGGCTGGACCTTCGCCGTTCTTTTCGTTCTCATCGGCGCGCTCGCGCATCCGTGGCTGATCGCGCTCGGCGCGCTCTTCGCGCTCGTCACGGTCACGCGCGCCGAACTCCTCGCGCCGCTCAAGCGCGCGTGGATGGCCTTTGGCGAGCTCTTGAATCGCATCGTCAGCCCGATCGTCATGGCAGTGATCTTCTTTGCCGTCTTCACGCCGGTCGCGCTCCTGATGCGGGCGATGGGCCGCGACGCGCTCTGCCGGCGCTACGCGCCGGCGGCGCCGACCTACTGGAAGCGCCGCGACCCGCCGGGACCGGCGGAGGACAGCTTCCGCGATCAGTTCTGATTCCCGAGGAGGGGCAATGGATCTCGTCTTCCAGATGTGGAGATTTTTGGGCGCGCGGCGCAAGTTCTGGCTGCTGCCGATCATCGTCGTCACGGTGCTGATCGGCGGCCTGCTCGTGCTCGCGCAAGGCTCGGTCATCGCGCCGTTCATCTACACGCTCTTCTAGGCCATGCGCGTTCTCGGCATCTCGGCGTATTACCACGACGCCGCGGCGGCGCTTCTCATCGACGGGCAGGTGGCCGCGGCCTCGCAGGAGGAGCGCTTTACGAGGAAGAAGCACGACTCGCGCTTCCCGCATAACGCGATCCGCGCTTGCCTCGAGCAGACCGGCACGCGCGCCCCCGAGATCGACTTGGTCGCGTTCTACGACAAGCCGTTCCTCAAGTTCGAGCGGCTGCTCGAGACCTATCTCGCGTTCGCGCCGCGAGGCTTCACGTCCTTTCGCACCGCGCTCCCGGTGTGGGTCAAGGACAAGCTCTTCCAGCGCGGCACGATCCTCCAGGAGCTGAAAAGCCTGCAAAGCGGTATCGACTGGGAGAAGCGCCTGCTTTTCTCCGAGCACCATCTCAGCCACGCCGCAAGCGCCTTTTATCCGTCGCCTTTCGAATCGGCGGCGGTGCTCACCATGGATGGCGTCGGCGAATGGACCACCACTTCGGTGGCGCTCGGACGCGGCCGCGAGCTGAAGGTGATGAAGGAGATCCAGTTCCCGCATTCGCTCGGCCTTCTTTACTCGGCCTTCACCTACTACACCGGCTTCAAGGTCAATTCCGGCGAGTACAAGGTCATGGGTCTTGCGCCCTACGGCGAGCCGCGCTTCGCGCAGAAGATCAAGGAGCACCTGATTGACATCAAGGAGGACGGCAGCTTCCGCCTGAACCTCGAGTACTTCGACTACTGCACCGGCCTGACGATGACCAACGCCAAGTTCGCGCAGGTGTTCGGCGGCCCGCCACGCAAAGCCGAAGACCGGCTGACGCAGCGCGAGATGGATCTTGCCGCCTCGATCCAGGCGGTGACCGAAGAGGTAGTGATCAAGCTCGCGCGCGGCGTGGCCAAGGAAACGGGCGAGAAGAATTTGTGCCTTGCGGGCGGCGTCGCGCTCAATTGCGTCGCGAACGGCAAGCTCCTGCGCGACGCTTGCTTCGAGCGCCTCTGGCTGCAGCCCGCCGCGGGCGACGCGGGCGGCGCGCTTGGCGCGGCCCAGGTCGCCTACTACCTGCATGCGCGGCGCCCGCGGCAGTTGAACGGCACCATGGACGGCATGCGCGGCAGCTATCTCGGGCCGCAATATACGAACGAGGAAATCGCGCGGCGGCTGCGCGCCGCCGGCGCGGTGTTCGAAACGCTGGACGACAACGCGCTACTCGCCGCCTCGTCGCAGGCGCTCGCCGAGGGCAAGGCGCTCGGCTGGTTCCAGGGGCGCATGGAGTTCGGCCCGCGCGCCCTCGGCGCCCGCTCAATCCTCGGCGACGCGCGCTCGCCGAGCATGCAAAAGCAACTGAACCTGAAAGTGAAGTACCGCGAATCGTTCCGTCCGTTCGCACCCGCGGTGCTCGCCGAGGACGCGCCGAAGTACTTCGGCATCGATTGCGAAAGCCCGTACATGCTGCTCGTCGCCGACGTGCGCGACGAGCAGCGCATCGCCATGACCGAAGAGGAGCAGAAGCTCTTCGGCATCGAGAAGCTGAACGTGCCGCGCTCTTCCATCCCGGCGGTGACGCACGTCGACTACTCGGCGCGCGTGCAGACGGTGCACAAGGAAACCAACCCGCGCTTCTACGAGCTCATCAGCCAGTTCAAAGACAAGACCGGCTGCCCGGTGGTCGTCAATACCAGCTTCAACGTGCGCGGCGAGCCGATCGTCGGCAGCCCGGAGGATGCCTTCCGCTGCTTCATGGGCACCGAGATCGAGACGCTCGCCGTCGGCAATTGCTTCCTGCGCAAAGAGGTGCAGAACCCGGCGCTCAAGCAGAACTATGAACACAAGTTCGAGCTGGATTAAGAACGCAGCGCTCGTCGCCGGCGCCGTCGTCGTGGCGCTCGCGCTTGGCGAAGGCGCGCTGCGCCTCGCGGGCTTCTCGTACCCGAACTTTTGGTTACCCGATCCAGTGACCGGCACGTCTTTGCGGCCGGGGATGGAAGGCTGGCAGCGCGACGAGGGCAAAGCGTACGTGCGCATCAATAGCCGGGGGTTGCGCGATCGCGAGCACGCCGTCGCGAAGCCCGCCGGCACCTACCGCATCGCCGTCCTCGGCGATAGCTACGCCGAGGCGATGCAGGTCGAGCTCGATCGCGCTTTCTGGGCACTGCTGCCCGAAAAGCTGAAGGCCTGCGGCTTCGCCGGCGGCAAGGAAGTCGAGACCGTGAATTTCGGCGTCTCGGGCTATGGCACGGGCCACGAGCTCCTCACGCTGCAGAGCCGCGTCTGGCAGTACCAGCCGGACATGGTGCTCCTCGCCTTCTTTCCCGGCAACGATGTGCGCAACAACTCGAAGGCCCTCGAAGGCGAGAAGCGCGCCTACTTCTCGCTCAAGGACGATCGCCTCTATCTCGATAGCGCCTTCCGCGACGATCCCGAGTTTAAGGAGAAGCAGCGCATCGCCGAGCACCGCGCGTGGATGCAGGAAGCGCGGCTCTACCAACTCATGCGCCGTGTGCGCGCCGGGAACATCGCGCAGCATTTCCATAACGCCCCGGTGGCAGCCGCGCTCGCCGCCGGCAGCAAGCTGACCGAGCCCGGGCTCGACGAGCAGGTGTTCCACGCGCCGCGCGACGAAAAATGGCGCGACGCCTGGGAGATCACCGACCGCCTGGTCGTCGCGGCCGCCGAGGAGACGCGCGCCCACGCGGCGAAATTTGTACTCGCGGTCCTGTCGACGCCAGGCAGCGTTTACCCGGACGCGCAGCTGCGCACGCGCTACGCGCAGAGCCTCGGCGTCAGCTCGCTTTTCTATCCCGAGGATCGCCTCACGCGCCTCGGCAAGGAGCAGGGCTTCGACGTCATCGCGCTTGCGCCGCGCATGCAGGCGATCGCCGACGCCAAACACGTCTACTTGCATGGCTTCCCGAACACCAAGCCCGGCTTCGGCCACTGGAATGAAGCGGGTCATGCGCTTGGCGCCGAGCTGATCGCCGCGAGGCTCTGCGCCAAGCCATGAAGCGCGGCTGGCTCGCGGCCGGCGCGGCGCTCGCCGCGCTCGTCGTGCTCGAGGCCGTTCTGCGCCTTGGCGGCTACGCGACGCCCGACCTGCATCAGCTCGATCCGCAGCTCGGCTGGAGTCTCCGCCCGCACAAGCAGGGCTGGTACGCGGGCGATGAGGGCCGCACGCGCGTCGCGATCAATCCGGCCGGCTTTCGCGATCGCGAGCGCGCGCTCGACAAGCCGGACCCCGTCTATCGCATCGCCGTCCTCGGCGACGAATACTCCGAGGCGATGGCGGTGGCGCTGCGCGACACCTGGTGGTGGCGGCTCGAGCCGACGCTGCAGCATTGCGACTTCCGACCGGGCAAATTGATCGAGGTGCTGAATTTCGGCGTCGCGGGTTACGGCACGGCGCAGGAGCTGATCCTCCTCCAGAGCGCGGTGATGCGCTATGCGCCCGACCTGGTGCTCCTCCAGTTCTCGCCGGACGACGTGCTCGACAATTCCTTCGCGCTCGCAGCGAACAAGCTGCGACCGTTCTTTTTTCTCGACGCACACGGTGTCGCGCGCATCGACGACTCGTTTACCTCGTCCCCCGCGTTCGACCGCCGCATGCAGACGCGCTACCGGCTCGCCGCGGAGATCGGCGACCACGCGCGCGCCTTTCAGCTCGTGCGCGAGCTCGCGCACGTCGCGTTCATTCCACCGGCGCACGCCGAGTCCGCCGTCGCGAGCGGTCCGCTGTACGACGAGGCATGGCGCGTGAGCGAAGCTTTGATCGGGAAAGCCACCGATTTCGCGCGTCGTAATGGCGCCGAGCTCGCGCTCGTGGTGATTCCGCCGAAGCGCCAGGCCGGCGAGACGATGAGCCAGGCGGATCAGCGCCTCGCCGCGCTCGGCGAGAAGCTCCACGTGCGCGTCATTTCGCTCGGCGGCGCTCTGCAGAGCGCGCACTACGCGCCGAGCGGCGGCTGGACGACGGCTGGGCATGGCGCCGCGGGAGCCGCCATCGCAAAAGAGCTCTGCACACCCCGTCTGCCGAAAACGACGGCCCAGCCGGGCTAAGGCGTCGCGGTCGCATTAGCGCCGATCGGCGCCTACCCTTTCGGGCGTCGCAAGTCCATGCCCTTCGAACTTTCCTTTAACCGTGGGCCCGAGAGCGCTCGCCGCTTTTTCGGCTCCGAACCGAGTGAGTACCGCATTGCTGCTTGATTCGCAGACCACGCGCTTCTACGAGGACCACGTCCGGCGCTTCGGTTTCACGTTCCGCGCGCTCGGCCTCGGCCGCCGCTCATCGCAGGAAAAGCGCTTTGCCGCCGCCAACGCGCTCGGCGCCTTCCACGGCAAGCGCCTTCTCGATGTCGGCTGCGGTTTCGGCGATTTGCTTGCCTGGCTGCGCGCGCGCGGCATCGAGCCCGACTACACCGGCCTGGACATCTGCAAGTCGATGATCGAGCGCTGCCGGAAGCGCTTCCGCCGCTCCGCGCGCTTCCTTATCGGCGATGCGCTCAGCTTCGTCACGGACGACCCCTACGACTACATCGTCGCGAGCGGCATCTTCGGCTACAACGCGAAAGACACGCGCAAGCGACTGCAACCGACCCTCGAGCGCCTGTTCGATCTGACCCGCGTCGGTCTCGCGGTCAATTTCCTCTCGCGCCGCGCGCCGACCCGCAGTCCCGGCCGCCTGTACCTGCACCCGGCCGACGTTCTGCAGTTCGCGCTCAAGCTCACGCCCGCGGTGCGGCTAGACCACAGCTACCTGCCGAACGACTTCACCGTCTGCCTGTACCGCACACCGCCGTGGGAGTAAGGCCGCTCGCGCTCCTCGCCGGCCTTCTCGCCGGCTGCGTCGCCACGCCGCCCGCGCCGGGCGATCAGGTCGCCGTCGTCTGGAACCGGGTCGATGATGCGCAAAAGACCTGCGAGAGCCTGAGCGGCGAGAAGCAGATCTTCAGGCTCCGCGGCTGCTCGAAGTGGAACGACACGAACGCGGCGGGCCAGCGGGTCTGCTCGATCTACACGACGGCGCCGCGCAGCGAGTTGGACACCCAGGCTTTCGTCACCCTCGGCCACGAGCTCATGCACTGCTTTGACGGCAATTGGCACGACCGCTGGGGCCGCATGAACGAGCAAGAGCGCCAAGCAGCGGTCGGCGCTTCCGGCAAGCGCGACGCCGCCGTGGCGGCTGACTGAGAAGCGTCCGCGGTAGGCGGTGAGATCGCCCGCTTGCTCTCTTCGTCACCGGGTGAGCGGCAATCGCGTTCGGGCGGGCCTCTTAGCCGCAGCCATGGTGCTCGGCATCGGCGCGGCCGGTGGGGCGCCCAACGAGATAAGAGTCTTCACCGACGAGCTGGCCGAATATCGCGCCTCAACGCTCGAGACCCACGTCAATAGGGCGAGCACCGGCCCTTTGCGTGTCATGCCGGAATATTCGTACGGCCTCGCGCGCAACTGGGAAGTGAGCTTGCAGCTGCCGTTGGCATTCGACTCCCGACGAGCCGCGAAGGAGGGCGACCGCGTCGAGCTGCAGTACATCGCGCCGCACGATGAGGAGCGCGGGCTTTACT
>JBHELS010000363.1:0-3490 GCA_046263015.1 Burkholderiales bacterium
CGGCCGCACCGCGTTCACCCGCACGCCTTCGCCGCCCACCTCCTTCGAGAGCCCGAGCGTGAACGTGTCGATCGCCGCCTTGGCGGCCGCGTAATCGACGTACTGCCCAGGCGCCCCCAGCCGCGCGGCGACGGAGGAGAGGTTGACGATCGAGCCGCCGGCGCCGCCGTGGCGCGTCGACATGCGCTTCAGCGCTTCGCGCGCGCAGAGGAAGCTGCCGGTGACGTTGATTGCGAACATGCGATTGATTCGTGCGAGCGTCAGCTCGTCGACGCGCGCGGCGCGATCGACGACGCCGGCGTTGTTGACGAGGACGGTGAGCTTGCCAAGGCGCCGATCGATCTCCTCGAACATTCGCACCACATCCGCTTCCTGCGCAACGTCGGCGCCGATCGCCAAGCCGCCCGTCTCGCGCGCCAAGCTCTCGGCGGCGCCGCGATCGCGCACATAGTTGATGGCCACCTTGTAGCCGCGCTCGGCGGCGAGCCGGGCGGTCGCCGCGCCGATGCCGCGGCTGCCGCCGGTGATGAGCATCACGCCGGCCATCAGCGCCCCCGCATGAAAAGCTTGTCGAGATCCGCCATCGTCAGCTGGTACCAGGTGGGACGCCCATGATTGCAGCTTCCCGAGCGCTCGGTTTCCTCCATTTCACGGAGGAGCGCATTCATCTCCGTCACGGACAAGATCCGGTGCGCGCGCACCGCGGCGTGACAGGCCATGGTTGCGAGGAGCTCGTTCTGTCTTGCAGCGAGCATCGCGCTCGCGCCGTATTCCCGAATCTCCGTTAGCAGGCTGCGTGTGAGCGCGGCGACATCGCCGCTCGCAAGGAGCGCGGGCGCGCCGCGTACGGTGAGCTCATTGGGCCCCGAGACGGCCACCTCGAGTCCGAGGCGCTCCAGCGTCTCGCGGTTTTCCTCCGCCGTCGCGACATCGAGCGCCTCGGCGGACAACACCGCCGGCACGAGGAGTCGCTGGCGCGACACTTCGCCGGCGTCGAGGGCGCGTTTCAGCCGTTCCATCAGGATGCGCTCATGCGCCGCGTGCATGTCGACGAGGACAAGCCCCGCCTCGTTCTGGGCGAGGATGTAGATGCCGTGGAGCTGCGCGAGCGCGAAGCCAAGCGGCGGGCTCTCGCCATGCGCGGGCAGCGGCGCCGTCGCCGCGGCCATGAAGGCCTGGTACGCGGCCGCGGGCTGCGCGAGCGCGAGCGACGACTGGATGCCGGCCGTCGGACCCAGGGCCGCGTAGGCGATAGGCGCCTGCGCCGCGCTCGGCGCGAGCGCGCGCTCGAGCGCGTGGCGCACGAACTGGTGCACGGCACGCGAGTCGCGAAAGCGCACCTCGATCTTCGCCGGGTGGACATTGACATCGACGATCCTCGGGTCGAGATCGAGGAAAAGGAGATACGCGGCCTGTCGCTCGCCGTGCAGGAGCTCGGCATAGCCTTCGCGCACGGCGTGCGCCACCACGCGATCGCGTACATAGCGGCCGTTCACGAAAAAGTATTGGCAATCGCTACGTGCCTGGGCGGCCTGCGGGGTGCCGGCGAGCCCGAGGAGCCGCATGCCGCCGGCCACGGCTTCGATGGCGACCGAGTTCTCGCCAAGCTCGCGACCGACGACTGCGATCACGCGCTCTCTTAGCGAGTCGCTTCTCAGATGACGGCTCACTCGGCCGTTGTGCCGTAGCGAGAAGGCGATCTGCGGCTGGGCGAGCGCGAGGCGGCGAAACACTTCCTCGCAGTGGCCGAATTCGGTGGGCTCGCTCTTCAGGAATTTGCGCCGCGCGGGTGTATTGAAGTAGAGATCCTCCACCGTCACGGTGGTGCCGCCGGCGCGCGCCGCCGGCTCCACTTCGCCGACATCGCCGCCCTCGGCGCGGAGCAGCGCGCCATGCGGCGCGCCGCTCGGGCGCGTGCTGATGGCGAGACGCGAAACGGCGGCGATCGAGGCGAGCGCTTCGCCGCGGAAGCCCATGGTCGATACCCCCTCCAGGTCCGCGAGGCTCGAGATTTTGCTCGTCGCGTGGCGCATGAGCGCGAGCGGCAACTCCTCGCGTGCAATGCCGTCGCCGTCGTCCTCCACCTGGATGCGCCGCATGCCGCCTTCATCGAGGGTGATGCCGATCGCGCGGGCGCCGGCGTCGATGCTGTTCTCGACCAGTTCCTTCAGCACGGAGGCGGGGCGCTCCACCACTTCGCCGGCAGCGATCTGGGAAACGAGCAACTGCGGCAGCACGCGAATGGCGCTCACGCGCCGATTATAGAATCGGCGCCGTGGAACTCCTCGCCGCTGCGTGGGATCTCGCAGTGCATCTCGATCAGCATCTCGCCGTCTTCGTCGCCGAGCATGGGCGATGGGTATACGCGCTCCTCTTCGCCATCGTCTTTTGCGAGACCGGGCTCGTCGTCACGCCGTTTCTGCCGGGCGATTCGCTCCTTTTCGTGGTCGGCGCGCTCGCCGCCGCGGGCGGCATGGACATTGCGGTCGTGATCGCCGTCCTCGTAGCCGCCGCGCTCTGCGGCGACAACGTCAACTACTGGATCGGCCGCTGGAGCGGCACGCGCTGGCTTAAGCGCTGGATCAATCCGGCGCATCTCCAGCGCACGCATGACTTCTACGCGCGCCACGGCGGCAAGACCATCATCATCGCGCGCTTCATGCCGATCGTGCGGACCTACGTGCCGTTCGTCGCCGGCCTCGGCGCGATGCCTTATGCGCGCTATCTCGCCTTCTGCGCCGTGGGTGCGCTTGCCTGGGTCGGCTCGATCTGCAGCGCCGGGTATTTCTTCGGCAATGTGCCCGCGGTCAAGAGCAACCTGACGATCGTGATCGTCGTGATCGTGCTCATCTCGATTTCGCCCGGCCTCGTCGCCTGGCTCAGAAACCGCTCAGTTCAGCGCCATGGGTGAGGCCGGGCGCGGCGGATGCCGCGCGACATAGTCGCGGATGCCGTCGAGGATGGCGCGCGCGAGCTCGTCCTGATAGCCACGGTCGTTCAGCCGCTTTTCCTCCTGCGGATTGGAAATGAACGCCGTCTCCACCAGGATGGAAGGCACATCGGGCGATTTCAGCACCGCGAAGCTCGCCTGCTCGACGCGCGGCTTGTGGAGCGCGTTCACTGTTCCGAGGCGCGCGAGCACCGAGTTGCCGAGGCGCAGGCTGTAGTCGATGGTCGCCGTCTGCGAAAGATCGATGATCGTTTTCCGGACGTAATCGTCCTTGCCGCCGAGCGGCACGCCGCCGATAAGATCGGACTCGTTCTCGCGCTTCGCGAGCAGCCGCGCGAGCTCCGAGGTGGCGCGGCGCTCCGACAGCGCAAAAACGGAGGAGCCGCGCGCCTGCGCACGCGCGTACGAGTCGGCGTGGATGGAAACGAGGAGATCGGCCTTTACCTTTCGCGCCTTGTCGACCCGGACGTTGAGCGGCAGGAAGTAGTCGCCGTCGCGGGTAAGCACGGCGCGCATGTTGGGCTCGGCATCGACGAGCGC
>JBHELS010000364.1:0-3641 GCA_046263015.1 Burkholderiales bacterium
GTCTCGCTCCTTCTCGGCGCCGGCCTTTCCGGCCAGGCGGTGCTCGCGACCGACGCGCTCGTCAGCGTCGCGCTCGACCTCTGCAAGGCGGCGCTCTTCCAGCGCTTCGCGCTTCTCGACGAGCAGACCTTCGTCACCGGCGCGGTGATCGGCGTGGCAACCATTCCCGGGAGCGCCCTCGCCGCGTGGCTCGTGAACCGCATGCACGCGCACCTGCACGTCCTTTTCCTCGAGGCACTGATCCTGATTGGCGGTGCTTCGCTGCTGTGGAACTCCTGGAGGTAGGCCGATGAAAGAGCTGAAAGGCAAGGTCGCGGCCGTCACCGGCGCGGCGAGCGGCCTCGGGCGCGCCATGGCGCTCGCCTTTGCCGACGCAGGCATGCATGTCGCGCTCGGCGATGTCGTCGACACGAGCGACACCTTCGCCGAAGTGGAAAAGCGCGGCGTCCACGCGCTATCGATGAAGCTCGACGTTTCGCGCTCAGCGGAAGTCGAAGCGTTCGCCGAGCTCATCGACCGCGAGCTCGGTGGCGCGGGCCTCGTCTGCAACAACGCTGGCGTCTCGCCGCTCGGCACCGCGTGGGACATGAGCCTCGGCGACTGGCAATGGATCATGGGCGTCAACCTCTGGGGCGTCGTGAACGGCGTTCGCAGCTTCGCGCCGCGCCTTCTCGCACGCGACGACGGGCACATGGTCAACACCGCATCGGTGGCGGGCATGATCAATCCGCCCGGCACGGCGGCCTACAACGTGACCAAGCACGCCGTGGTCGCGCTTTCCGAAACGCTGCACCATGACCTGCGCGAGCGCAATTCGCGCGTCGGCGTGTCGGTCCTTTGTCCGGCGTACGTGCCGACCGGCATTGCGGATTCGGAACGAAATCGCCCGGCGGGCCTCGAGCCAACGATGAAAACGAAGGAGATGCTCGCCCGCGAGGCGATGCTGCGCAAGGCGGTTTCCTCGGGCCGGCTATCCGCGGACGATGTGGCGCAAGCGGTGGTGCAAGCGGTGAAGGAGGAGCGCTTCTATATCCTCACGCATCCACGCATCAAGGGCGCGATCCGTGCGCGCATGGACGACATCCTGGAAGATCGCACGCCGCGCAATCCCATGACGCTTTAGCCGAGCGCCGGAAAGAGTCCTTTCAAACCATCGGCCATCGTCTCGATGGCGATCGCGGCGAGGATCAGGCCAAGGATGCGCGTCGCGATGTTCAAGCCGCTCGTACCCATGCGCTCGCCCACCGCCGGCGCGACCCGCAACATCGACCAGAGGACGACACAGACAAGCGCGATGCAGCCGATGAGCGCCACGAGGTGCACGCCGCCGCCCGCGCGCGCGGCGATGATGGTGGTGCTGATCGCGCCTGGCCCGGCGAGAAGCGGCACCGCGAGCGGCACGACGCCCGAGACTTCACCCGCCTCGAGCTCTTCCGCTTCGGCGCGCGTCTGGCGCATCTCGCCCACCTTCGCGTTCAGCATGGCGAGCGCCATGAGAAGCAACACGAGCCCGCCGCCCACCTGGAAGGCGGCGAGGCTCGCCCCCACTGCCATGAGGAGCGATTCGCCGAAGAGCGTCGCGCCCGCGAGCACGAGGAAGACGGTGAGGGTTACGATCTCGGCGAGGCGCCTGCGGCCGCGCTCGTCTCCCGCGGCCGTCACACCGACGAAGATCGGTATGGCGAGAAAGGGGTCGAGAACCGCGGTCAGGGTGACGATGTAGCGCAAGTACTCCTGCAGGTCGCTCACGTCTTCATCGCCGCCTGCGCCGCCTTGCGGTCCTCGCTTACCCGGCGGAAGGCCGGCCGCTCGCTCAGCATGGCGATATAGGGCTTCATCTGCGGCATGGACGCGAAGACGTCTTCGCCGAAGCCGAGCTTGGTCGCGAGCGAAACAAGCGGCAGGTGCACGAACGCGGCGCAATCCGCGAGCGTGAGCTCGGCGCCTGCGATATACGGTGCAAACGTCGCGCGCGCCTGGAACGCGCGCACGCCCCGCGCCAGATCCTTTTGTACCGCCTTTTTTGCGGCATCGTCGGCCGGCTGTCCGAAAAAGAGCTGCGGATATAGGCGGCGCGCCACCAACTCAACATGGAGCTCGATGTACGTGATGAGCTCGCGCACCCGCGCCCGCTCGAGCGGCGGGCGTGGATAAAGCGGCTTCTGGGGATACGCGTCCTCCAAGTACTCGCAAATCACCTGCGATTCGGTGATCGTGTGGCCGTCGACCTCGAGGAACGGCACCTTGCCCATCGGCGTGCGCGCGAGGAAATCCGCCGCCTGCGAGGGCCTGCAGCTCGCATCGAGCTCGAACTCGAGGCCCTTTTCCAGCATCGCGATGCGCGTCTTGTTGAAGTAGTTGCTGATGGGAAAGCCGCAGAGCTTGAGCATCGCATTCCTTCTCGAAGGGAGTGGCATTATAGGAAGCATGGCGAAGGACCCGATGACCAAGGACGAGAGCGGCATCATCACCGAGCTCGGCGCCGAGAGCTCTTACGGCGGCTACCTGAACCTCGATACGCTGCTCTCCGCCCAGCGGCCGCGCTCGTCGCATCACGACGAGATGCTGTTCATCATCCAGCACCAAACTTCCGAGCTGTGGATGAAGCTGATGATCCACGAGCTCGAGGCCGCGATTGCGCACGTGCAGGCAGACCACCTCGCCCCGTGCTTCAAGATCCTCGCGCGCGTGAAACAGATTCAGCGGCAGCTCTTCGAGCAGTGGGGCGTGCTCGAGACCTTGACGCCTTCCGAGTACCTCGAATTCCGCGACGTGCTCGGCCCGGCCTCCGGCCTGCAGTCTTTCCAATTCCGCGCCATCGAGTTCCTGCTCGGCAACAAGAACGCGCGGCGGCTCGAGCTCTACCGCCACGACGAGCGAACGCGCGAGCTTCTCGAGCGGCTCCTTCGCTCACCCAGCATCTATGATGAGTTCCTCCGGCACCTCGCGCGCCGCGGCATGCCGGTACCGCCGGAGCGCGTCGAGCGCGACTGGTCCCAGCCTTATGAGCGCCATCCCGGGGTCACCGCAGTGTTCAAGACTATTTACGACGATCCGGCCACGCACTGGGACGCGTACGACATGTGCGAGAAGCTCGTCGATGTCGAAGAGAACTTTCAGCTCTGGCGCTTCAGGCACGTCAAAACCGTCGAGCGCGTGATCGGCTTCAAGCGCGGCACCGGCGGCTCCGATGGCGTGGCGTTCCTGCGCAAGTCGCTCGAGGTCGCGCTCTTCCCGGAGCTCATCGACGTGCGCACGCACCTCGCCTGAACATAAGCGCCTCCCCGCTCAGCGAAGACTGGCTCCGCGCGAATATCTGGCCGCGTTTTTCCCGCTCGCTCGCGCGCAACCAGATCTACCTCGCGAACCATTCGCTCGGCCGCCCGCCCGACCGCATGGCCGACGACGTGCGCGCCGCCATCGACGCCTGGTACCGCGACATGGACGCCGCGTGGGACCTCTGGAAAGGCGGCCGGGAGCGCTTTCGCGAGCTCGTCGCTAGGCTCGTCAATGTCGCCGCCATTTCGATCGTGCCAAAGACGAGCGCCGGCCAGGGCCTGCGCGCCGTTCTCAACAGCTTTGACGGGAAGGTCCGCGTGCTGACGAGTGACGCCGAGTTCGACTCGCTCGACCTCATCCTG
>JBHELS010000365.1:0-3669 GCA_046263015.1 Burkholderiales bacterium
ATCGAGATGCCGGCGACCCAGTTCGGCGCGATGCCTTCGGCGGCGAGCGCCTCGAACACGCCGGCCTGATAGGAGCCGAGCGCGCCACCGCCTTGCAGCACGAGCACATTGTCGTCACGAAGTCCGCGATCCATATTGATCAACCTCGAGGGCTCCAAGTTTGCCGACCTCCGCCAAGCGTGACGCGTCCGGCTTGTTGCGGCAAATTACGATCGTCACGATGCCGTGTCGCCGGCGTTGCATCTGAAACGGTACGATCATCCTCATCCTGCTATGGTCGTACCCGCATCGCTCGCGTAACGTATTGAGCGATGGCGAAATCGAACAAGCAGTGGCTGCGCCGGCACGTCACTGATCCGTACGTGCGCAAGGCGCGCGAGCAGGGCTACCGCTCGCGCGCCGCGTATAAGCTGATCGAACTGGACGAACGGGAGCGGCTTTTTCGTCCGGGCGCCTTCGTCGTCGATCTCGGCGCGGCACCGGGAAGCTGGTCCCAGGTCGCGGCCGCACGGACCAAGCCGGGCGGCAAGGTGATTGCTGTTGATCTGCTCGACATTGCCCCCATCTCAGGCGTGACCGTGCTCAAGGGTGATTTTCGGCAGGCACAAAGCCTCGACGCACTTGGCGGCGCCGAAGCAGATGTCATTCTTTCCGACCTCGCGCCGAATCTGTCGGGCATACCAAACGTCGATCAAGCTCGCGCGACGGAGTTGAGCATCGCCGCGCTGGAGTTCTGCGAAAAGGCCTTAAAACGCGACGGAGTATTGGTGCTCAAGGCGTTTCACGGCGAGGCTTTCGACGAAGTATTGCAGCGCTTAAAACGCCAATTTGGCAAAGTGGTCGTACGCAAGCCCGGTGCATCGCGGGGTGAATCGCGCGAGACGTACGTCGTCGCGAGAAACCAGCGTAAGATGCAAGGTTCGCCTCAGCCGCAAAAAACAGGAGCAAGTCTTTGAACAATATGCTCAAGAACCTGGTCATCTGGCTCGTCATCGGGCTGGTTCTGATGACCGTGTTCAACCAGTTCAACAACCGCCAGACCGCGCAGGCGCCGATGGAGTATTCGCAGTTCCTGGAGGAGGTGAAGTCCGGGCGCATCTCCAAGGTGACCATCGAGGGACGCCAGCTCAAGGCGCAGACGGTCGACGGCAAGCGCGTCACCAGCTACTCCCCGGGCGACATCTGGCTGGTGTCCGACCTGCTCAAGTACGGCGTCAAGGTCGAGGCGAAGCCCGAAGAGGAGCCCTCGCTCCTCATGAACATCTTCGTTTCCTGGTTCCCGATGCTGCTTCTCATCGGCGTGTGGATCTTTTTCATGCGGCAGATGCAGGGTGGCGGACGCGGCGGCGCGTTCAGCTTCGGCAAATCGCGCGCTCGCATGCTGGATGAATCCACCAACACCGTGACCTTTGCGGATGTCGCCGGCTGCGAGGAGGCGAAGGAAGAAGTGGCGGAGCTCGTCGACTTCCTGCGCGACCCCTCCAAGTTCCAGAAGCTCGGCGGGCGCATTCCGCGCGGCGTGCTGATGGTCGGCTCGCCGGGCACGGGCAAGACGCTCCTCGCTCGCGCCATCGCCGGCGAGGCGAAGGTGCCGTTCTTCTCGATTTCCGGCAGCGATTTCGTTGAGATGTTCGTCGGCGTCGGCGCCGCTCGCGTGCGCGACATGTTCGAGCAGGCGAAGAAGCACGCGCCCTGCATCGTGTTCATCGACGAGATCGACGCGGTCGGCCGCCAGCGCGGCGCCGGCTTGGGCGGCGGCAATGACGAGCGCGAGCAGACGCTGAACCAGCTGCTCGTTGAGATGGATGGTTTCGAGGCGACGATGGGCGTGATCGTGATTGCCGCGACCAACCGCCCGGACGTGCTCGATCCGGCGCTGCTGCGTCCCGGTCGCTTCGACCGCCAAGTGGTGGTCCCGCTGCCCGACATCCGCGGCCGCGAGGAGATCCTCAAGGTGCACATGCGCAAGGTTCCGCTCGCGCCGGACGTGAAGCCCGACATCATTGCGCGCGGCACGCCCGGCTTCTCCGGCGCCGACCTCGCGAACCTGGTGAACGAAGCGGCGCTCTTCGCAGCGCGGCAGAACAAGCGCCTCGTGGACATGGACGACTTTGAGCGCGCGAAGGACAAGATCATCATGGGCGCCGAGCGCCGATCGATGGTCATGCCGGAAGAAGAGCGGCGTAACACCGCTTACCACGAGTCGGGGCACGCGGTCGTCGCCAAGCTGCTGCCGAAGACCGATCCGGTCCACAAAGTGACGATCATCCCGCGCGGGCGCGCGCTCGGCGTGACGATGCAGCTGCCGACCGAGGATCGCTACAGTCAGGATCGCGATCGGCTGATGAACATGATCGGCGTGTTGTTCGGCGGCCGCATCGCCGAAGAGCTGTTCATGCATCAGATGACCACGGGCGCGGCGAACGACTTCGAGCGCGCGACCGAGATCGCGCGGCGCATGGTCACGCAATGGGGCATGTCGGACGAGCTCGGCACCATGGTGTACGGCGAGAACGAAGGTGAGATCTTTCTCGGCCGCTCGATCCAGACACACAAGAATGTGTCGGAGGCGACGATGCAGAAAGTCGACGCCGAAATCCGCCGCATCGTCGATACGCAGTATCGGCTGGCGAGGAAGCTCCTCGAGGACAACCGCGACAAGGTCGAGGCCATGACCAAGGCGCTCCTTGAGTGGGAGACGATCGACGCCGACCAGATCAACGACATCATGGCCGGCAAGCCGCCGCGGCCCCCGAAGCCGGCCGGCTCGCACACTACGAAGCCGCCCGCGGGCGACGCGGGCACCGAGGGCGCTGCCGCGCCTGCCGCTTCGGCGTAAACGCTCGGCGATCGTCGTTCCCGCGAAGGCGGGAACCCATCCTAAAAAAACTGGGGCCGCGCTTGCGCGGGGGCGACGGTTTTACGCCCGTACAATCTGTTGCAGTGCTTCGCTGCGGCAGATTTTCATTCCAGCTCGATCATCCGCTCGTCATGGGCGTGGTGAATATCACGCCTGATTCCTTCTCCGACGGCGGCCGATTCTTCGATCGGCACGCGGCGGTTTCGCATGCGCGGCGCCTTGCGGAGGAGGGCGCGCAGATCGTCGATATCGGCGGCGAGTCGACGCGGCCGGGCGCCGCGCCGGTGAGCGAAGAGGAGGAGCTCGCGCGCGTCTTGCCGGTGCTGGAAGAGCTGACTGATCTCTGCGTATCGGTCGATACGCGCCGTCCCGCGGTGATGCGAGCCGCGCTCGCTGCCGGTGCATCGATGATCAACGATGTGCAGGCGCTCGGCGCGGCAGGCGCACATGAGGCGGTTCGTGAAAGCGGCTGCGCCGTGTGTCTCATGCATATGAAGGGCAAGCCGGCGACCATGCAACACGAACCGCACTACGATGACGTGGTGGCGGAGGTGAAGCACTTTCTGCGCACCCGCGTCGCCGCCGTTGTGGCTTCGGGCATTGCGCGCGAGCGGCTCGCGATCGATCCGGGATTTGGCTTCGGCAAGACGGCGGGACATAACCTCACGCTCCTTAAGCGGCTGGAAGAATTTGCCGAGCTTGGCGTACCGGTAGTCGCCGGCTTGTCGCGCAAGTCGACCATCGGAAAATTGACCGGCCGCCCGATGGGCGAGCGGCTTGCGGGCAGCCTCGCCATGGCGCTCATCGCC
>JBHELS010000366.1:0-4961 GCA_046263015.1 Burkholderiales bacterium
GTCGGTTTCGCGCCGGGCGGTGCCGCCGATTTCGTCGCCCGAACGCTTCAGGATCCGATGCAGCGCTCGCTCGGCCAGCCGATCGTGATCGACAACAAGCCCGGCGCTGGCTCGAGCATCGCCGCCGAGCAGGTGGCGAAGAGCGCGGCCGACGGCTACACCGTGCTGATCGCGAGTCCCTCGAGCATCCTCGTCAACCCGCTCATTTCTCCGCGCGCCGGTTTCGACCCGCTGCGCGATCTCGCGCCGGTCACCAAGGTCTCGTCATCGCCGCTCGTCGTGGCCGTCAACGCATCGGTAGGCGTGGGCTCGCTACGCGAGCTCATCGCCTACGCGAAGAAGAACCCCGGTAAGCTCAACTTCGCTTCCTCAGGCAACGGTTCGGCGCCGCATCTTGCCGCCGTACTCTTCCAGCGCCTCGCGGGCGTGGAGATGGTGCACGTGCCCTACAAGGGCGGCGCTCCGGCAGTCCAGTCCGTTGTGGCCGGCGATACGCAGCTCTCGTTCGCCACGCCGCCCTCCGTGCTGCCGCTCGTGCAGGCGGGACGGCTGAAGGCGCTTGCGGTGACGAGCTCCGAGCACACGCCGCTTGTGCCCGGCGTGCCGGGAATGGCCGAAGCCGGGTTACCGGCGTATGCGATTTCGTTTTGGTACGGGCTCTTCGTGCCGAGGGGCACGCCCATCGAGGCGGTGCGCAAGCTCTTCGCCGCCGCGGAGCGCGCGCTTAAGGCGCCCGAGATCGGCGAAACGCTCGGGCGCGAGGGCACCGAGACTTCGGGCTCGGCGACGCCCGAAGAGTTTGCATCGTTCCTCGTGCAGGATGCAAAGCTCTGGGCGCGCCTCGTCAAGGAGGCGGGCGTGAAGCCCGACTAAAGCTTCTTCCCGAGCACCGGGTCCATGTCGCCGCCCGTTTTCAGGCAGGTGGCGTAGAGGTCCTCGGCGAACGCTTGCCCCGCCGATCGCTTGGAGATATAGGCGGCGTCGAGGATGTCCTTCATCAACTGCTTGCCGCGGTCGGACTGCGACACGTCGTAAATGCGCGCCATGATGGTGTCGGCCTTCGTGCGCTGAATGTGCTCTTGCGCGAGCGAATGGGCGACGATCGCCATGTCGGCGGCGATGCCGCACTCGAGCGCACTGTCGGCACGCGGCGCGGCGCTGACCCCGGTCGCCGTGCTGAGCGCGGCGGCGAGCCCGAAGGCTCGGCACCGGGTCAACTGAAGCATGGGAGATCTCCGATAGAGCGCCCGCCGGGCGCTCGGGCCGCGGCGGACGCTGTCTGATGGCGTCTGTTACTTCGAGCCCGCGCCGCCACCCGCATCGCCGCCGCCAAGCGGACGCGAGGCCGAGTCCTGCGCCCCGGGGCCCTTGCTCGACGCTGCGCCCGCGCCGCCCATGGCGCTTGAGCTGCCGGTACCGGTTGCGCCGCTCGTGCTTGAGCCGCTCGTCGCGCCCGCGTTCAGGGCGTTGTACTCCTCTTGCGAGAGCTTGCCGTCATTGTTCTTGTCGAGCTCGGTGAAGCGCGTATTGAGCTCGGAGGCGTCCTTCGCCTCGTCGCGCGAAACGAAGCCGTCATGGTTCGTGTCGAGCCGGTCGAAGTTGCCGCTCGCCGAGCGCCCTGACGCCGAGCTTTCGCCGCCGGTCGGGTTCGCGTGCCCAGCGGCGCCCGTCTCGCGATCGGCACCCGTCGCGGCACTGCGCGGCGTTCCGGGCGAGACCGCACCCGGCGGCGTCGCGCCTGGCTGCCGGTTGCTCGCGCCCGTGTCGCCGCCGCCGCCGCCACCGCCCTGGGCTACAACGATGTTGTCGGTTCCCGACGCTTGCACTGCGAGCGGCAGTGCGAACGCGCCGGCGATTGCAATTGCCATCAGGGTCTTGACCATGACTGAAATCTCCAGAGAGTGAATGACCGATCCGTTCTGGCGTTGCCAGTGGTGCCTCACCCGCAAGGTGCATGCCGCCCATTTCCTTCGATTACGATGGCGCTCCTTCGACCCCTTGAGGAGGAGGAATCGAATGAAAACCGCATGCTGCGCCGCATTCGCGGCGCTCGCGTTTGCCATGCCGCTTGCGCAAGCCCAGCACGGCGCTAGCGCGCAGAGCATGGCGCTCCTTGCGCATCACGACCTGCAGGGCCGCAGCGCTTACCAACCCGTAATCAAGCAAAGCCACGGCCGCTGGATCGCCTATGTCGGACATCACGGCGGCAAGACCCTGAACACGCTCACGGGCCGCGAAGAGGACAACGGTACTTCGATCGTCGACGTCAGCGATCCGCGCAAGCCGCGCTACCTCGCGCACATTCCCGGCGAGCCCGGGCAGGCGGAGCAGGGCGGCGCGCAAATGGTGCGCGTATGCAACGGCTCCGAGCTACCGAAGGCGGACAAGAGCAAGGTGTACCTGCTGCGCAACTACGGCAACCGCGCGCACGAGGTGTGGGACGTGACGACGCCGGAGAAGCCGGCGCGCGTGGTCGTCGTGATCGAGCAGCTCAAGGACACGCACAAGAGCTGGTGGGAATGCGATAGCGGCATCGCCTATCTCGTCTCCGGCCTCGGCGACTGGCGTACGCGCCGCATGACGCAGGTGTTCGATCTCTCGGATCCCACGCAGCCGCGCTTCATCCGCAACTTCGGCCTCGCCGGCCAGCAGCCGGGCGCGAGCGGCCCGGTACCGACCGAACTCCATGGTGTCGTCTCCACCGGGCCGAAGGGCAACCGCGTCTATTTCGGCTACGGCACGAACAAGGCCGGCGTTGTGCAGATCGTCGATCGCGAGAAGCTCATTACCGGCGCGCCGGAGCCAACGCCGCAGAACCTGCTTGCACCGCAGGTGGGTCGCTTCGACCTGAACGCCAACAATGGCGCCCATACGACGCTGCCGGTGCTCGGAATGCAGGTCGCCGAGTTCGCGAAGGACAAGGACGGCGGCAAGAGGAACATCATCGTCGTCGTGGACGAGTCGCTCGCGAACGAGTGCACCGAGCCGCGGCAGATGGTCTGGATGCTCGACGCCACCGACGAGAAGAGACCGGTCAGCATCGCAACCTACACGGTGCCCGAGTCGAGCGGCAACTTCTGCTCGCGCGGCGGCCGCTTCGGCTCGCACTCGTCCAACGAAAACCAGCCGCCGATGTATTACGGAAAGTACGTGTTCGTCGCCTGGTTCAACGCCGGCGTGCGCGCGCTCGATATTTCCGATCCGTATCACCCGCGCGAAGCGGGCTACTACGTGCCCGCGACGACCGACAAGACCGACAAGCGCTGCATCAAGGACGCTTCCGGCGCCGAGCGCTGCAAGGTAGCGATCCAGACCAACAACCTCGAGGTCGACGACCGCGGCTACATCTATGCCGTGGATCGCGCCAACACCGGACTCCATATCCTCGAGTTCCAGAGGCCTTGAGCGAACTTGCGGTTTCCTCCGGCGCGGCGTAGTGTCCGCGCCGGGGGGAACATGCAGCACACCGCGGCAAAGGGGCTAAGCGAAGATTGGCTGGCCGTCTGGATCGGCCTGGGGGTGTTTGTCCTCGCCTTGGCCGTGCTTGTCGGCGCCGATGTACTCGGATGGGTGGTCACCACCTCGGTATGGAATGACGCCTCCAAGGCGCTCGCGCCGCTCTCGAAAAACTATGCCGGGATCGGCGGTGTCGGCGCGCTGATCGCCACCTATGTCGCTCTCGTCGTGGTGCTGAGCCTCGCTGCGCGCTCGCTCGGCGCGGATGTCGGGCGCTTCGCGCTCGCATTCACCGCGGTCTTCTGGATCAGCTATCTCTGCTGGATCGCGGGCAGCTGGGCGAACTTCGCCGTCAACACGCCCGCCGACATGCAGAAGTTCGGCGTCGGCTGGTCGCTCAAGCTCACCAGCGAAGGCGGCTTCATCGTCGCGCTGCTCGTCGGGCTGGCGATTGGCAACTTCACGCCCGGCTTCGCGGCGTGGATGAAGGAAGCGGTGCGGCCGGAGTGGTACATCAAGACGGCGATCGTGATTCTCGGCGGCTTCCTCGGGCTGATCGCGGCGGAGAAACTTTCGCTTGCGACCTCGCTCATGTTCCGCGGCCTCGCGGCGATCATCGAGGCGTACCTCATCTACTGGGCCGTGGTGTACTACGTTGCGCGCAAGTGGTTCGGCTTCAGCCGCGAGTGGGCCGCGCCGCTTGCTTCCGGGATCTCGATCTGCGGCGTCTCCGCCGCCATCGCCACCGGCAGCGCGATACGCGCTCGCCCGGTGGTGCCGATCATGGTCGCGTCTCTCGTGGTCATTTTCGCGGTGGTGGAGCTACTCATCCTGCCGTTCGCGGCGCGCGCTTTCCTCTCGCACGAGCCGATGGTCGCGGGTGCGTGGATGGGGCTTGCGGTGAAGACCGACGGCGCCGCGGTGGCGAGCGGCGGCATCACGGAAGCCTTGATTCTCTCCGCCGCAGCGGCGGAAGGGATCAATTACGCGAAGGGCTGGATCCTCGGCACCACCGCCACGGTCAAGATCTTCATCGACATCTTCATCGGCATCTGGGCCTTCATCCTCGCCTGGATCTGGACGACGCGCATCGAAGTGCGTGCCGGCGACCGGGCGCGCGCGGGCGAGATCTGGCAGCGCTTCCCGAAGTTCATCCTCGGCTACGTCGTGACCTTCGCCATCGTGCTCGCGCTCGGTATCGGCGCCGAGCCGCAGTTCTTCGCCAAGCTGCGCGCCGCGATGGGCGAAGCGAATACCTTCCGCGGCATCTTCTTCGTCATGACCTTCTTCACTATCGGCGTCATGACCGATTTCCGCCGGCTGTGGGAAGAGGGAATCGGCAAGCTCGCCGCCGTTTACCTGCTCTGTCTTTTCGGCTTCGTCATCTGGGTGGGACTTGCCATCTCCTTCCTCTTCTTCGCCGGCGTGAAGCCGCCGCTTGCCCAATGAAAGGCGCGCATGCCTGAAACTCCCAGAGTCGGCGACGAACTGCGCAAGATGGCGGC
>JBHELS010000367.1:0-2816 GCA_046263015.1 Burkholderiales bacterium
CACAGTGAGGCATACCGCAATCTTCAAAGGCTCGGGCGTCTCGCCCAAGCCATCGATCCAGTCGGTGAACCGGTATTCGCCGTCCGGGATGCCGCGAATGAATTCCCGCATCAGCCGCTCGGCCTGGTCCATGATCGCGTCGAGATACGGACGCAGCGCCTTGCCGCCATAGCGCTTGAGCAGCGCCGCATAGCCGCGCTCGGCAACCGCGCAGGCGGCGAGCTGCGCCCGCAGATCGCCCAGCACCTGCACCGGCTGGCGTGTGTTCTTCTCGATGATCTCGAAAAGCGAATCGTTCGCCTTGCCGCCCTCATAGAGCTTGAGCATCGGCAGGCGCAGCCCCTCCTGATAAATATCGGTGGCGTGAATGGCGACGCTCCCGGGCGCGATGCCGCCAACATCCGAGTGATGCGCCATCGTGCACGCGTAGCCCTCGACCTCGCCGTCCCAGAAGAGCGGCTGGATGACGTAGATATCCGGCAGATGCTGGCCGCCGGCGCCATATGGGTCGTTCATGATGAAGATGTCGCCGGGCTGCATGCGGCCGGCGTACTTCTTCGTCAAATGTTGCATCGCGTCCGGAAACGCGCCGAGCTGCACCGCGAGCGTCAGCCCCTGCGCGATCACCTGCCCGTGCCGGTCGCACAGGGCCGTCGAATAGTCCATCGAGTCGCGCACCACCGGCGAATAGGCGCTGCGCATGAGCACCAGCGCCATCTCGTCCGCCACTGACGAGAGCGCGTTCTTTACTACCTCGAGTGTGATCGGGTCGATGCGCAATTCAGGGCCAGGACCGAAATTATTTCGAGCTCGTGTCATGCGCCGGCGTCGATCACTATGTTGCCATGGCCGTCAAGCTCGGCGCTCGCGCCTGGCGGGATGACGCAGGTGGCGTCGAGCTCCTCGACGATCACCGGGCCGCGCATCCGCTTTTCGAGCACCGCGCGACCGACCACCGGCGTGTCCTGCATCTGCCCGTCGAAATACGCCTGGCGCCGCGCGTGGCGCGGCGCGAAGCCCTGGGCTTCCTTCAGCCGCTCGGCGAAGCCCTCCTTGCTTTCGGGTGCTGCGGTGGCGATCGCTCGGATATTGATCAGATCCACCGGGTCGCCTTCCGAGCTGTGCCCATACGTGCGCTTGTGCTCGGCATGGAAAGCCGCCTCGATCGCCGCTATATCGAGTCGCTCAGCCGGCACGGTCAACTCGAATGCCTGGCCGGTATAGCGCAAGTCGGCAAGACGCCTTACCTGCACGCGCGACTCGACCACGCCTTCTTTCGCCATGTCGTTACGCACATCGGCCTCGAGCTCGGCGTAAAGCGTGCGCAGGCGCGCTGGATCCACTTCGACGGTGCGCTGGAAAACGGAGCGCTGCTGCGTATGCTCGACGTTCGAGAAAAGAAGCCCCGCGGCGCTGAACACGCCGGGCGCCGGCGGGATCAGCACGCGACGCATCTCGAGCTCTCGGGCGATTGCCACCGCCACGACCGGCCCATTGCCGCCGAAGGCGACCAGCGCGAAGTCACGGGGATCGCGCCCGCGATACGTCGAGACGGCCTTCACCGCCCGCGTCATGGTCGCGACCGCGATGGCATAGACGCCGTGCGCCGCCCGCGTGAGATCGAGCTTGAGCGGCGCCGCGACCTTGCGCTCCATCGCCTCGCGCGAGAGTCGCGCGTCGATGGGCAGCTTGCCGCCCACCAGGTACTCCGGGTTTAAATAGCCGAGCAGCACCGCCGCATCGGTGAAGGTCGCCTCCTTGCCGCCAAGTCCGTAGCACGCGGGGCCCGGCACCGCGCCCGCGCTCTGCGGGCCGACCTTGATCGCGCCCGCGGCGTCGAGCGACACGATGCTGCCACCCCCCGCGCCGATTTCCGAAACATCGATGAAGGGCAGCTTGATCGCGTAGCCGCCGCCCTTGACGAGCTTCGAGCTGACGTTGATGCCGGCGCCGACTTCGTACTCGGTGGTGCGCGCGGGCTCGCCCTCCTCGACGATCGCGGCCTTGGCCGTCGTGCCGCCCATGTCGAAAGAGATGACGTTGCCGAGACCCGCCGCTCGCGCGATGTCGGCGCAGGCGATGACGCCGGCCGCCGGCCCGGATTCGACCAGGAAAGCCGGTTTCTCGGTCGCCGCCGCCGCGGACATCGTGCCGCCGTTCGATTGCATGATGTGCAGCGGCCCCGTGACGCCCGCGGCCTTCAGTTGCGAAGAGAGCGAGCTCACGTAGTGGCGCACGATCGGGCCGATGTACGCGTTGACCACCGCTGTGCTCGTGCGCTCGTACTCGCGGATCTCGGGCAGGATGTCCGACGAGAGGCTGATATACGCGCGGCCGTTCAAATGCTCGCCCAGCAGCTCGGCCGCGCGCCGCTCATGCGCCGGATTGGCGTACGAGTGGAGCAGGCAGATCGCGACCGACTCGATGCCCTCGTCGCGCAGCCGCTTCCCGATGGCGAGCGCCTGCGCCTCGTCGAGCGGGCGCTTGACCTCCCCGCGCGGTCCCAGTCGCTCGGCGACCTCGTAGCGCAACCGCCGCGGCACGAGCGGCGGCGGCTTCTCGTACTGGAGGTCGTACATCACCGGGATCCGCAGTCGGCGCATCTCCAGCACATCGCGAAAACCTTCGGTGGTGACGAGCGCCGTTTTTGCGCCCTTGTGCTCGAGGATGGTGTTCGTGGCCACAGTGGTGGCGTGGACCACGGCGTCGATCTCACTCGGCTCGATGCCCTGCGACTCGCGCAACTCACGCAGCGCGGCGAGGATCGCGCGGCTGTAATCGTCGGGCGTGGAAGAAACCTTGAGCGTGCGCACCGT
>JBHELS010000368.1:0-15864 GCA_046263015.1 Burkholderiales bacterium
CGCCGAGAGCGGTGCGGGCGGGCGACTTCATCTACACGTCGTCGATCTATCCGATCGACGATGCCGGCCACGCGTTGAGCGTCGATGATAGGCTCGGGCTCGCCGGGCCGTCGCTCATGGAAGTCCAGGCCCGCCGCTGCCTCGAGCAGCTGAAATCGACCCTGCGCGAGGCGGGCAGCTCGCTAGAGCGCGTGCTCAAGGCCGATGTGCATCTCGTCGATGCCGGTGATTTCCTCGAATTCAAGCGCGTGTGGCAGGAGTACTTCCCCGCCAATCCGCCCGCCCGCACGACGGTCGAGGTGGGCGACACACTGCCTTTTCCCGGCGCGCGCCTGAACCTCGATGCCGTGGCGCTCGCGGGCGACTCGCGGCTGCAGCGCCAGGTGCTGAGTGATCCCGAAGGCTCCGATCCTTTGCCCACCGAATGGGCGTCGCACGCCGTGCGCGCCGGCCCGTTCGTCTTCTGCTCCGCGTTCCCGGCAAGCGACTTCAAGGCCGGGCTCGCGGTCGGCAAGCCGGTCGGATTCCCGAACTACGGCAGCGATGCGGAGATGCAGGCGGAGTACATCTTCAGCCGCATGAACCGGGTGCTCGCCACGGCGGGCACCTCGCTCGAGCAGGCGATCGAGTCGCAGCTCTACGAGCCGGATCTGCTCAACTTCCACGACGTCGATGGTGTCTGGGCCCGCTTCATGCCAGTGCCGCCGCCGCGCAGCTCGATGGGCGTGAAGGGCCTGCTTCTGCCCGGAGCGCTGTGCGCGCCGAACCTGACCATCCTGGTGCCTGACAAGGATCTGCGCAAAGAGGAGTCGCACAAGGGCCTGCGCTGGCATCCGGTGAAGGTGCGCAAAGTGAACTTCTCGCCGACGATGAAGGTCGGGCCGTGGCGCTTCTTCGCGGGCCAGGTGCCGAGCGTGGACTTCAAGTCTGCCGTCACCGTGCCGGCCGGGCTGCGCGTCCACCGCTCGGACATCGAGGAGCAGACCCGCTTCACGATGCAGATCCTCACCGAGCAGCTCGAGGCCAACGACACCGACTGGGCGCACTGCCATCATGTGCGCGTCTATCTCACCGAGCCGAGGCGCGATTACCGCGAGTTCGCGCGCGTCTGGCGCGAGCACTTCCCCGATCCGGCGCGGGCGCCGGCGCTCGCCTACGTGCCCTCGACGGGAATCATGTTCCACGGGCCGGTGATCGAGATCGACCCAAGCGGCGTCGCGCGCTAGTGCGAGAAGTCCATTCAGCCCGGTCCGCCAGGGCTCGGCTGAATGGATTAACGGGTTTCCCGAGAGAGGCTGTAGTAGGTGCCGGCGAAGATCACCGCCGCGCCGACGATAACCAGCGGGTCTAAGGGCTCGGCGTAGAAGAGCGCGCCTACCACCGCGATGAGCGGCAGGCGGACGAAATCGATCGGCACCACCACCGTGGCGGGGGCAAGCTTCATCGCGTGCGTCATGGAGTAATGCGCGGCGAAGGAGCCCGTGCCGATGACCACGATCCACGGCAGGTCGGCGAGGCGCGGGGCCAGCCATGAGTTCCAGGCGGCGATCGCGGTAACGGGCAGCTGGACCACCGACATCCAGAACGTGACGGCCAGCGCCGACTCCGTGGCGGACAGGCGCTTCGTGAAAATCATATTGCCCGCGTAAAAGAGCGAACCGAGCAGCATTACGAGCGCCGCCGGATGGAACACGCCCGCGCCCGGCCGCAGGATGATGAGCACGCCAGCGAGGCCGAGCATGAGCTGCACGACGCGGCTTCGATTGAGCCGCTCGTGCAGGAAAGCCGCCGCGAGCAGCGCCACCCAGATCGGCATGGTGAACTCGATGGCGAACACGGTGGCGAGGGTGAGCGCGCCGATCGCGTACGCCCAGCAGTACTGGCCGGCGAGATGCACCAGCGCGCGCGTCGCGTGCAGGGGCAGCCGCCTCGTCGCGACGGTGCCCCGGCCGCGGGCGCTCGCGAGGGCGATCACCACGACGAGCGTGACGGCGGTGCGCAGTGCGAGTATTTCTGCGATAGGCATGTAGCGCACCAGCTCACGCACCGACACCGCCATCGCCGCAAACGACAGGACTGCGCCCAGCATCCACAGGATGCCGCGCACGTTATGCGATGGCGCGCTCACGTGCGGGGAGTCAACTTTCCTATGCTATCTTCCGCGCCCGATGGGTCGCGACGATCTTTATCGGACGCAGATCGCGCGGCTCTTCGAGCGTTCGCCGTTCTACCGCGAAAAACTGAACGCCGCAGGCTTTGTTTCGCCGCGCGCGGTGGGCGACCTCTCGGAGATCGCGCGCTTGCCTTTTACGGAGAAAGACGAACTGCGGGCGAGCCAGGCCGCCCATCCGCCGCTCGGTGCGCATGCGGCGATCGAGATCTCGCAGGCGGCGCGCATCTATTCAACGAGCGGCACGAGCGGCACGCCGCTCTACATCCCGCTCACGCGCGCCGACGTCGAGCAGTGGCGCGAGATCGGCCGGCGCACCTATTCGGCGAACGGCCTCGCCGCCGGTCAACGGGTGCTGACGACCTATGGCGCGGGTCCTTTCGTCGCCGGCGCTTCGCTCGCGGCCTTCGAAGCGATCGGCTGCGTGCACATCCCGGTCGGCGTCGGCAACACCGAGCGATTGCTGAGCGCGATCCAGAAGCTCACCCCCGAAGCGCTCGCCTGTACGCCCTCGTATGCGCTCCATATCGCCGAGGTGGCCGCGACGAAGCGGGTATCGCTCGACGGCGTCGAGCGCATCATCGTTGGCGGCGAGCCGGGCGGCGGCGAGGAGGGTTTTCGTCGCAAGCTCGAGACCGCCTGGGGCGCGCGGGTGTTCGAAATCATGGGGATCGGCGACGTCGCCGCCTCGCTCTGGGGCGAATGCCCGGCGCAGGCGGGGATGCACTTCTCGGCGGAGGAATGGATTCACGTCGAGCTGATCGACCCGGAGAGCGGCGAAGCGCTGGCGCTTCGCGACGGCGCGACGGGCGAGCTCGTCTATACGCATCTCGCGCGCGAAGCGGCAGCGCTCCTTCGCTTTCGCAGCCGCGACCAGGTCCGCCTCTGGACCTCGCCCTGCGCCTGCGGACGAAAGACCGTGCGCGTTCGCTGCATCGGCCGCACGGACGACATGCTGATCGTGCGCGGGGTGAACGTCTTTCCCTCGGCGGTGCGCGAGGTGGTGGCGCGCTTCCAGCCCAAGGTGACGGGCGCGATCCTCATCCGCCCGACGAAGAAGGGCGTGAAGCAAGATCCGCCGCTTCCGGTGCTCGTCGAAGGCGACGCGTCGCTCGCCGAGGCGATTGCAAAAGAGATTCGCGCAACGCTCCTTTTCACCCCCGACGTGCGCATGGTCTCGGCGCAGGCGCTGCCGCGCTCCGATTACAAGGTGAAGCTGGTCGACTATTCCGAAGCGACTTAGCGGTTTTCTTAGGCCACTGATGGGAGGAGCCATGAAGTTCTTCGTTGCCGCAATGGCGCTTGTCGCGACGCTCGCGCAGGCGCAAAGCTTTCCTTCGAAGCCGATCCGCCTCGTGGTGCCGTATACCGCCGGCGGGCCGGCTGATCTCCTCGCGCGCGCGCTCGGGCAGAAGCTCGCCGATGCCTGGGGCCAGCAGGTGCTGGTCGAGAACAAGCCCGGCGCGAACGAGATCATTGCCGCGCAGGACGTGGCGAAATCGCCGGCCGACGGCTACAACTGGCTCCTCGCTTCGGATGCGGTCTATTCGCTCAATCCGTATCTCTACCGCAAGCTCGCCTATGATCCGGGCAAGGACTTCGCGCCGGTCGCGCGCATCGTGACCGCGAACCTGATGCTCGTCGTACGGCCCGACTTCCCCGCCTCGAACCTGCGCGAGTTCATCGCCGATGCGAAGAAAAATCCCGGCAAGCTCAACTACGGGACGGTCGGCGCCGGTGGCGTGAACCACCTGGCCATGGCGTGGTTCAATACGCAGAACGGGCTGGAGATGCAGCCGGTGCATTACAAGGGCCTGGTCAACGGGCTGCAGGACATCATGACGAGCAGGCTCGACACCATGTTCGCCGTGATCGGCGGCGCCGCGCCGCAGCTGAAAGCGGGCAAGATGAAAGGCCTGGCGGTATCGGGCAGCGCGCGCCATCCGCTTATCCCGGACGTGCCGACCTTCGCCGAAGCCGGCCTGCGCGACTTCGATGCCTCGTTTTATTTCGCGCTCGCCGCGCCCGCGGGCACGCCGCGCGACATCGTCGCAAAATTTGCCGCCGAGGCTTCGAAAATCATTCAGACAGCCGATTTTCGCGAGCGCCTGACGCAGCTTGGCTTAGAGCCGGTCGGCGAAACCCCCGAACAGTTCGCCGCCTTCCTCAAGCGCGACCGCGAGCTCGCGCAGAAAAAGGTGCAGGCCTCCGGCGCGAAGCTCGATTGAAGGCGCGTGTCTTTCTCTGGCTCGGCCTGCTCGCCGTCGTGCTCGCGGCAGCGGGCGCAGCGTTCGTCTATTCGGGCGTGTATGACGTTTCGGCAACCGACAATCACCTGCGGCCGACGTACTGGACGATCCGCACGGCGATGGAGCGCTCGGTCGGCGTGCGCGCAAGCCGCGTCCAAGTTCCCGCGCTCGACGACGCGAGCCGCGCGCGCCGCGGTCTTGCGGTCTTTCGCGAGCACTGCGTGCGCTGCCACGGTGCGCCGGGCGTTCCGCCCGAGCCCTTCGCGCTCGGCTTGATGCCGGTGCCGGAGAACCTCGCGCATGTGGCGAACGTTTGGAGCGCGGCGGAAATCTACTGGACGGTGCGAAACGGACTCAAGATGACCGGCATGCCCGCCTGGCAGTACCGCCTCGCGGAGGACGAGATCTGGGACGTCGTGGCATTCGTGAAGACGCTGCCCTCGCTTTCGCCGGAGGAGTACGAGGGGTTGCGCGAAGGGCGCGCGCCTCGGCGAGCGCCGCCCGAGTCGCCGGTCGATGCAAAGCGCGGGCGCCGGGCGATCGAGCAATATGCGTGCGTCACCTGCCATGCGATCCCGGGCGTCGTCGGCTCGCAGGCGCCGGTCGGCCCGTCGCTCGCGCGCATCGCCTCGCGCAGCTTCATCGCCGGCGTCCTGCCGAACACGATGGAGAACATGGCGCTCTGGCTGATCGCACCGCAGGACGTGAAACCGGGCACGGCGATGCCCGACCTCGATCTGAGCGCGCGCGACGCGAAAGACATCGCCGCCTATCTCTCGACGCTGAACTAGAATCGCGCGCTCGCATGCGGCCACCTTTCCGTGCGGATCACGTCGGCAGTCTGCTTCGCCCCGAGCGCCTGAAGCAGGCGCGTGAGCGCTATCTCGGGCCGCAGACCCCGACGAGCGCGCTCGGGCCGCACCAGCATGCGGAACTCGGCCGTGTCGAGGACGAGTGCATCCGTGAAGCGATCGCGATGCAGGAAGCGATCGGCCTTGCCGCCGTGACCGATGGCGAATTTCGCCGGCGCAGCTGGTGGCTCGAGCTCATTCTCGGCTGGCAGGGCTTCGACGCCGATCGCACCGGCTCCGCCAAGCTCAAGTGGCGTAACGCTTCCGGCGTGACGCAGGGCTTCTCCGAGCTCAGGGTCAGCGGACCGATCCGCTGGCGACCGAGCAGCGTGGTGCGCGCGTTCCAATTCCTCAAGGCCAACACGCGGCGAGTGCCGAAGGTGACGCTGCCGGCACCCAATTGCGTTCATTACTATACGGGCGGCAAACTCGGCTTCTACGAGAAGGACCGCGAGCGCTTCTGGGCGGACCTGGTCGCAGCGTATCGCCAGGAGCTGCGAGCGCTCGTCGAGGCGGGCGCGCGTTATCTGCAGCTCGACGATACGAGCATCGCCTTCATCTGCGATCCGCAGCACCGTGACTACGTGCGCTCCTGGGGCGAAGACCCGAAGGAGCTCCTCGAGACCTACGCGCAGCGGATCAACGAGACAATCGCCGGCCTGCCGGCCGATGTGACCGTCACCTTGCATCAATGCCGCGGCAATCGCGAGGGCAACTGGGCGGCCGAGGGGGGCTACGACCCGGTCGCCGAGCTGCTCTTCAACCGCATCGACGTCGCCGGCTATTTCCTTGAGTACGACACGGCGCGCGCCGGCGGCTTCGAGCCTCTGCGCTTCCTGCCGAAGGGGGATAAGCGCATCGTGCTCGGCCTGGTGTCGAGCAAAAGCGCACGTGTCGAATCGGCGGAGGAGCTGCGCCGGCGTATCGACGAGGCGGCGAAGCACGCGCCGCTCGAGCAGCTTGCGCTCGGTCCGCAATGCGGCTTCGCCAGCTCGATCAAGGGCAATCCGCTCAGCGAGGCGGACGAGCGCGCCAAGCTCGCGCGCATCGTTGAAGTGGCCGGCGCCGTCTGGGGAAATGGCGAAGTACCGAGTTAAGGACTTGAGGAGCAGGCATGCCAAGCGTTGAACGCAAGCTCGACATCTTTCCGCACATCTTTCCGGTCGAGTTCTTCGAGCGGATGAAGAGCATTGCCGAGGGCAATCCCGGCCTCGCGGCGGCGCTCAAGCGCTGGATGCACATTCCGGTGCTCTGGGACCTGGAGAAGCGCATCAAGATGATGAAGCGCTGGCCCGGCTATCAGCAGGTGCTGACGCTTTCCATGCCGGCGATCGAGTTCCTCGGCTCACCGGAGGAGACGCCGGAGCTCGCGCGGCTTGCGAACGACGGCATGGCGCGCATCGTTCGCGAGCAGCCGCAGCTCTTTCCTTGCTTCGTCGCCTCGCTGCCGATGAATAACGTCGCCGCTTCGCTCGCCGAAATGGACCGCGCGATCGGCGAATTGGGCGCGAAGGGCATCCAGATCTTCACCAACGTCAACGGCCGGCCGCTCGATGAGCCGGAGTTCTTCCCGATCTTTGAACGCATGTCGAAGAAGTACGATCTGCCGATCTGGGTGCATCCGACGCGCACGGCCAAGTGGAGCGACTATCCGAGCGAGCAGAAATCGAAGTACGAGATGTGGTGGCTTTTCGGCTGGCCGTATGAAACGAGCGTGTTCATGGGGCGCATGGTGTTTTCCGGAATGTTCGACAAGCTGCCGAAGCTGAAGATCATCACGCACCACCTTGGGGCGATGGTGCCGTATCTCGCCAACCGCGTCGGCTACGGCATGGACCAGTTCGGCACGCGCACGGCCGACGAGGACTACGAGGGCTTGCGTAAGCGCATGAAGAAGCGGCCGGTCGAGTATTTCAAGCTTTTCTACAACGACACCTCGATCAACGGCTGGGCGAGCGCGATCCGTTGCGGCCTGGACTTCTTCGGCGCCGATCGCGTTCTCTTCGGTACCGATTGTCCCTTCGATCCGGAGGGTGGACCGCTTTTCATACGCGAGACGATGAAAGCGCTCGACAAGCTCGAGCTTAAAAGCGGCGACCGGCGCAAAATCTATTTTGGCAACGCGGTGAACCTGCTTGGACTCGGGTTGCCAAAGCCGAAAGCGGGGCGTAGAAAATAACTCGGGCGGAGCCCGACTTCATTTCGGCGCCGTCGCGAATCAAGGAGGTCATTCATGGTGGACATCACCGCCGATTTCGGCGGCTCGATTCCGGAGTATTACGACAGCATTCTCGGGCCGGCACAGTTTGAAGCGCTGGCTGCCGACCTGGTGCGCCGCTTGCCTGTGCGGCCGCGCGGCGATGTCCTCGAGCTCGCGTGCGGCACCGGCCTCATCACGCAACGCCTGCGCGAGCGCATCGACGGCAACTTCCGGATTGTCGCCACGGACGTGAACGAGGCGATGCTCGCCCACGCACGGAACAAAGTGAAGGGCAAGATCGATTGGCGGCTCGCCGACGCGCAAGCGCTGCCTTTCAAGGACGAGACGTTCGGACTCGTGGTCTGCGGCCTCGGCGTGATGTTCGTCGCCGACAAAGCGAAGTTCTATAGCGAGGCGCGGCGTGTCCTTTATGAAGGCGGGTCGCTCCTTTTCAACGTATGGGACCGCCTCGAGGTGAATCCGCACGCGCAGGCCGCGGCGCACGTCATGGAAACGCTCTTTCCCGGCGATGCGGAGATGCAATTTGCGCGCGTCCCGTACGGCTACAGCGACGAGGCGACGATTCGCGCCCATCTCGACGCCGCGCGCTTTGGCGATGTGCGCGTCGAGCGTGTGACGCTCGAGGTGAAGGCGCTGAGCGCGCGCGCGCTCGCCACGGGGCAAGTGCGCGGCACGCCGCGGGGCACGCTCATCGAGAAGCGTGGGGCGAAGCTCGAGGATGTGATTGAGAGAATCGGCGATGAGCTCGCGCAGATCGGCGGCGCCGAGCCCTTCCGTTGCGAGGCGCATGCGATCGTGGTGCAGGCGAAGGCTCTGTAGATCGGCGCTCGTTGCCATGCTGGTGCCGCTGATCGCGGCATGCGCGACGCCGGCCGAGCATCGCAACTTCAGAGAAGTGATGGAGCGGCAGGTGGGCAAATCGGTGGACGATCCCGACAGCTATCCGGTGTTCTATCGCCTGCGCCAGGTTAAGGCGAAGTCGCTGGCGAACGGCAATCAGCAGCAGGAATATGCCGCGGGCCGCAGCGGCCGCTGTCGCCTCTTCTTCGAGGTGGAGCCGCTTTCGCGCCGCATCGTCCGGTGGTCCTTCGAAGGAAGCGAGCGCGAGTGCGTGATACCGGCGCGCACGCCGGCCTGAGGCCGGTGCGCCGCGGTCATTGCGTCGCCTGCACCCCGACATAGCGTTCGAGCAGCGCTTCATTCCCGAGGAGCTCGCGCGAAGCGCCCTGGTGTGCGATGCGGCCGCGCTCGATGACGAGCGCCTGCTCGGTGAGTGAGAGCGCGATCTGCGCATGCTGCTCGACGAGGATAAAAGCGACGCCGGAGAGGCGGCGCAGCGCTTGCGCGAGCTCCTCGACGATGACCGGAGCGAGGCCTTCGAGCGGCTCGTCGAGCAAGAGCAGCCTCGGATTGATCATCAACGCGCGCGCGATGGCGAGCATCTGCTGCTCGCCACCCGAGAGCTGGTTGCCGCGGTTCGCCCGCCGCTCCTTCAAGCGCGGAAAAAGCGCATAGACGCGCTCGAGCTGCCATTCGCCGGGACGTGCGGCGACCGTCAAGTTCTCCTCCACCGTGAGCGAGGCAAAGATCTCGCGCTCCTGCGCCGTCCAGCCGATGCCGAGGCGCGCCCGCCGGTGCGGCGCGAGGCGCGCGATCGAGCCGCCTTGCCAGCGCACGTCGCCCTTGTGGAGACGGGTATAGCCCATGACGGTGAGCAGGAGCGTGCTCTTGCCGACCCCGTTGCGACCCAGGATGGCGAGCGTGCCGCCCTCGGCGAGCGTGAGCGAGACACGGTCGAGCACCACCGCGTCGCCGTAGCCTGCGCGCACGTCACGCAGCTCGAGCATGCCCCTTTCCGAGATAGACCTCGCGCACGCGCGCGTCGCGCGCCACCTCGTCGGGCGCGCCTTCGACGAGGATCCGGCCGCCGACCATCACGAGGATGCGGCTCGCGAAGCGGAAGACGACGTTCATGTCGTGCTCGATGAAGAGGATGGTGAGCTCGCGCGCGAGCGCGGCGATAACGTTGAAGAGCTCGGCGCTTTCTTCCCTGGGGACGCCAGCCGCCGGCTCATCGAGTAGCAGGACGCGCGGGCGCGTCGCCAGGGCGAGCGCGATCTCGACGAGCCGCTGCTGCCCGTAGGCGAGCTCGCGCGTCGGTCGATGGGCGAGCTCCGCGAGGCGCAGGCGCTCGAGGATGCGGTACGCCTCTTCGATCGCGGGGGCGAATGCCGGCAGCGCGCGCCACCAGTTGTGCGCCTGCCCGTCGCGCTCGAGCACGGCGAGCGCCACCGACTCAAGCGGCGTCAGCGCCGGGAAGAGCGTGTTGATCTGGAAAGTGCGCGCGAGCCCGGCGCGCACGCGCGCATGCGGCGCGAGCGTCGTGATCTCTTCGCCGCCGAGGCGGATCTCGCCGCTATCCGGGCGCACGAGGCCGGTGAGCAGATTGATGAGCGTCGTCTTGCCGGCGCCGTTCGGTCCGATCAGCGCGTAACGCACCCCGGCCGGCAGCTCGAGCGAGACGTCGTGCGCGACGACCAGCGAGCCGAAGCGCTTATTGAGCGTTTTTGCCGAGAGCACTCAAGCCACCGAGGATACCGTTCGGCAGGAACATCACCACCGCGACGAGTAGGAGGCCGATCCAGAAATACCAGTATTGCGGATTCAGGCCCGAGAACTGGTCGCGCGCCACCAGGTAGATGATGGCGCCGACGATGCCGCCGTAGAGGCGTCCGGCGCCGCCGAGGATCAGGATCACGAGCACATCGGCCGAGCGGCCGAAGGAGAGCACCTCGAGCGACACCGTGGAGGTGGTCTGCGTCAGGAGCGCGCCCGCGGCTCCGGCGAGCGCGGCGGCGAGGGTGTAGACCTTGCGCAGGTGCGCGAGGCTCGGCGCGCCGATCGCCGGCATGCGCGTCGCGTTCTCGCGGATGCCGCGCAGCGCGAGACCGAAAGGCGAATGAATGATTCGCCTTGCGACCAGGAAGAGCAGAAACAACACCGCGAGCGAATAGCCGTACGCGGTGCGCCCGTACAGGTCGAACTTGAAGCCGAGGAGCGACGCCAGCTTCACGCCCTGCAGGCCGTCGGCGCCGCCGGTGATCGCGCTTGCGCTGTTGGCGGCTTCGGCGAGCAGGAGCCCGAGGCCGAGGGTCAGCATGATGAGCGCGAGATGCCGGAAACGAACGATGATGTGGCTCGTCGCATAGCCGAGGACGCCGGCCGCCGCGGCGGCGAGCGCGAGGCCGGTGAGCGGCTCGCCGAGGCTGTGCTTCGCGAGGAGTCCCGCGCTATAGGCGCCGAAGCCGAAGTACGCCGCGTGACCGAGCGAGACGATGCCGGCATAGCCGACGATGAGGTCGAGCGAAAGCGCGAAGAGGGCCGTGATGGCGATCTGGCTCGCAAGCGCGAGGTAGTTGGGTGTGACCACGTAAGGCAGGAGCGTCGCCGCCCAGAAGGCGAGCTCGAGCGGCCGCCACCGCGCTTGCCCGCGGAAGTAATCAACGCCTGCCAAAGAGACCCACCGGCCGCCAGATGAGGAGCGCAACCATTACGAGATAGATGAGAAAGGCGCCGAGCCACGGGAAGTAGTACTTGCCGGCCATGTCGCTCATGCCGAGCAGCACCGCGGCGGCAAACGAGCCGCCGATCGACCCCAGGCCGCCCACCGCGACCACGATCAGCACATACACCAGATAGTTGAGCGCGAACGCGTGGTCGAGGCCGACCATCGCGATCGAGAGGGCGCCGCCCAGGCCGGCGAGCCCGCCGCCAAGCGCGAAGGTGATCATGAATGCGCGATCGACGTCGATGCCGAGGCCGCGCGCCATACGCTGGTTGTCGACCGCGGCGCGCACCTGCGCGCCGAAGCGGGTGCGCTCCAGGCCGAGCACCAGGATGGCAGCGACCGCGAGCCCCATGACGATCAGGAACAGGCGGTAGGCGGCGAAGCGCACGCCGAATAACTCGACCGCACCCGTGAGGTAGCCCGGCATTTCGGTCGATTGCACCACCGTGCCGTAGAACCAGGCGTAGGCGGCGATCGAGATGAAGACGATGCCGATCGTTAGCAGGCACTGGTCGAGATCCGAACGCCGGTAAAGGTGGCGGTAGAGCGCTCGCTCGAGCACCACCGAGATAGCGGCCGCGGCGATAAAGGCGAGCGGCAGGGTGGCGAGGAACGGCCAGCCGAACTCGTTCATCAGACTGACCGTCATGTAGCCGCCAACCATGGCGAAGCTGCAGTGCGCGAGATTGACGAAGTTCATCATCCCGAGCGTCACCGACAGTCCTACCGAGAGCAGGAACAGAAGCATGCCGTAGGCGAGCCCGTCGAAGAGCACGCCTACGAGGGAGCCCAGCACCTTACTTCTTCATTCTTTCTTTGACCGGATCCTTGACGTTCTCGATCTTGTCGAACTCGACGTTCTTGAGTTCGCCGCCCACCCTCTCGACCCGCTGGATGTACACCGTCTGCACGATGTCGCGCGTCTCGCGATCGATCGAGATCGGACCGCGCGGGCTCTCCCAGCGCATGCCCTTGGCCGCGGCGATCAGCGCCTCGCCGTCGGTCTTGCCGCCGGTCTTCTTTAGCGTCTCGTAGATGAGGTGCATGCCGTCGTAGCCGCCGACGGCGAAGAAGTTCGGCGTACGCCCGCCGGCCAGCGCGCTGTACGCTTTGACGAACTCGCGGTTCAGGGCCGAGTCGTGGTTGGCGTCGTAATGTGACGAGGTGATGATGCCGATCGCCACGTCGCCCATCGCTTTTCGCGCCTCCTCGGCGGCGAGCTCGAGCTGGCCGAGCACCTTGGTCTTTTGCGCGTCGATGCCGCGCTCGGCGAGCGCCTTGCCGAGCGCCGCAGGTTGCGCCCCGCCCGGCACCCAGATATAGATCGCCTCGGGGTTCATGTCCTTCGCCCGCTGGACGAAGGCGGAGAAGTCGGGGTTCTGCGTCGGGAAGCGCACCGAGCCGATCAGCTCGCCGCCGGCCGCCTTGAATGCGGCGTGGAACGCCTGCTCGGCGTCGTGCCCGGGTCCATAGTCCGACACCATGGTGTAGATCTTCTTGATGCCGCCTTTCTTAACCGCCCAGCTGCCGAGGCTTTCGTTCAACTGCGGCGTGGTGAGCGAGGTGCGCGCCATGTAGGGCGACTTGGTCGTGATGATCGAGGTCGCGGCGTTCATTACCACCATGAACTTCTTCGCTTCCGCCGAGACATCGCCGGCCGCCATGGCGTTTGGCGTGAGGAGAAAACCGGCGAGGATGTCGACCTTGTCGCGCACCACCAGCTCCTGCGCGAGGCGCTTCGCCACGTCAGGCGCGATGCCGCCCGTATCCTTGCGCACGAACTCGATCTTGCGGCCGGCGATCGTGTCGCCCTTCTGCTGCACGTAAAGCTTGATGGCGTCGTCCATCTGCTTGGCGCCATCGGCGAACTGCCCGGTGTAGGGCAGGATGACGCCGATCTTGACCGTCTGCTGAGCGGCGACGGTTCCGGCGGCGAGCGACATCGCCACCGCGAGGGCAACCTGTTTCATCGTTCCTCCGTAGATCGTCATTGTTGTCCCTTAGCGCGGCGCACGCCGGCCGGGTCCTTGACGTGCTCGACCTTGTCAATCACGACGTTGACGAGCTCATTGCCGACTTTCTGCACGCGGCGGATGTAGACGTTCTGCACCACGTCGCGCGTCTCGGGGTCGATGGACATCGGGCCGCGCGGGCTTTCCCACTTCATGCCCTTCGCGGCGGCGACCAGCGCTTCACCGTCGGTCTTGCCGCCCGCTCTTTTCAGCGCTTCATAGATGAGATGCATGCCGTCGTAGCCGCCGACCGAAAAGAAGTCGGGATTGCGCCCGTGCATGGCGTTGTATTCCTTTACGAACGCCTGGTTAAGCTTGTTGTCGAGCTTGTAGTCGTAGTGCCAGGCCGAGAGGATGTCGAGTGCGGTGTCGCCCATGCTCCTCAACGCGGCCTCCGCGGTCACTTCGCCCGTGCCGAGGATGCGCGTCTTGTGCGGATCGATGCCGCGTTCGGCGAACGCTTTGCCGAGCGCCGCGGGCTGCGCGCCGCCCGGGATGAAGATGAAGATCGATTCCGGGTTCATGTCCTTCGCGCGCTGCACGAAGGCCGAGAAATCGGGATTGGCGACGGGGAAGCGCACCGAGCCGAGGATGTCGCCGCCCGCTTCCTTGAAGGCGCGCACGAACGCCTGCTCGGCGTCATGGCCCGGGCCGTAGTCGGTCACCATGGTGTAGGAGCGCTTGATGCCGTTTTTCACCGCCCAGCTGCCGAAGGTCTCGATCACCTGCGGCTGCGTGATGGAGGTGCGCACCATGTAGGGCGACTTGGTGATGACGATCGAGGTGGCGGCATTCATCACCACCATGAATTTCTTCGCCTCGGCCGAGACGTCCGCGGCGGCAAGCGCGTTCGGGGTGAGAAGAAAGCCGGCGAGGAGGTCGACCTTCTCGCGCACCACGAGCTCCTGCGCATGGCGCTTCGCGACATCGGGCGCCGGGCCGCCGACGTCACGGCGGATGATTTCGATTTTGCGGCCGCCGACCGTGTCGCCGTGCATTTTCATGTAGGTCTTGGCGCCGTTATCCATCTGGATGCCGGCGTCGGCGAACTGGCCCGAAAGCACGTTCACCATGCCGATGCGAATCGGCGGCTGCTGCGCGACCGCGCTCGCGGCAGCGAGCGCCGTCGCGGTCACCAAGATACGAAGCATTGCCTCCTCCTAGGGAAGCCGTACCATACCAAAAAGCATGAGGCGGAGCATCGAGCGCATCCTGACCACGCACGTGGGAAGCCTCCCGCTGATGGAAGGCGGCGTCGCCGCCGTGGTGCGCAAGCAGCAGAGCCTCGGGCTCGATCTTGTGAACGAAGGCGAGTACACGAAGGGCGGCGACTGGCTCTCGTATGTCGAGTCGCGCTTCGGCGGCTTCGAGCCGCGCGCGCCCGAGCCCGGCGCGCTGCCGCTCCTCGCGCAGGGCCGCGACCGCGAGGCCTTCGCCGACTTCTACCGCTACGCGAGCGACAAGGGCACGCTTTTCTACACGCCGGGCGAGCAGATCAAGCGCGTGCGTCCGATCTGGGTCTGCACGGCGCCGATCAGCTACACCGGCCAGGTGGCGCTCGAGCGCGAGATCGCCGAGCTGAAGGCGCACGTGCCGGCCGACGATGCGTTCCTCACCTCCACGGCGCCCGCGAGCCTCGAGGTCTATCGGCGTAACGAGTACTACGCGAGCGAAGAAGAGTTCGTCTACGGCATCGCCGAAGCGATGCGCCTCGAATACGAGACGATCGTCAATGCGGGCGTCGTGCTGCAGATCGACGACGCATGGCTGGTCGCGCTCTGGGACCGTATCGGCATTCGCATGGGCCTGGATGCGTTCCGCCGCCGAAGCGCGATGCGCATCGAGGCGCTCAACCACGCGCTACGCAACGTGCCGGAGGATCGCGTGCGCTATCACCTTTGCTGGGGGAGCTGGCACGGTCCGCATGCCTACGATATCGAGCTGAGGCAGGTCGTCGACCTGATGCTGCGCGTCAAGGCCCAGGCGTATCTCATCGAGGGCGCGAACGCGCGGCACGAGCACGAGTACGCGGTCTGGGACGAGGTCAAGCTGCCGCCGGGAAAGATTCTGATGCCCGGCGTGGTCACGCACTCGACCGATGTGATCGAGCATCCGGAGGTTGTGGCGCAGCGCCTCGCGCGCTATGCGCGGCGCGTCGGGCGCGAGAACCTGGTCGCCGGCTGCGACTGCGGCTTTGGCGGCCGCTCGCATCCGCAGATCGCTTGGGCCAAGCTTAAAGCGCTGAGCGAGGGCGCCGCGCTCGCGTCAAAGCGCCTCTTTTAGGCGGGCGACATGCCGTCGAAGTGCTCACGCCGGTCGGCGAGGCCGAAGCGGCGCTCGTGCGATACCGGGAGCATGCGCTGGCGCCGGTCGACCATGGCGCGGCGCCGCTCGCGCATGTCGGCGGGCTCGCGCCAGCCGACGTAGGCGGCGACGAGCGCCGTGACGGCATGCAGCCAGATGTCATGGCTGTGGAGCGGCACGAGGCCGAAGGTCGTGTTCAGCATCGGCAGCATGCCCATCACCGCAACCGCGCCGAAAAGGACGGCGAGCGCTCGCGCGTAGGCGACGGCGCTCGCGCGGCCCGACCAGGCAGCAAGCCCCCAGGCGCCGATGGCGAGATGCAGCGCCGTGAGGACGATATTCACCGGGAAAAGGCCGAGCAGATAACCATACATGAGCGTGAAGTGCGTCGGCGGCGCATCGGCCGGCGGGGGCACGAGCGCTGCCGGGACGAGGCCGAGCAATCCGGCGGCGAGATAGACGATGCCGAAGACGAGGGCGAAGGTGGAC
>JBHELS010000369.1:0-2692 GCA_046263015.1 Burkholderiales bacterium
GGCACGCCAAGCCGCATCGAGTTCACCGTCATCGGCGCCGCGGCGAACGAGGCGGCGCGCATCGAAGCACTCTGTAAGGAACTGCAAACGCCGCTCTTGCTCTCGCGACCGGTCGCGGATCACGTTCCGGGTTCTCTTCCGCTCGGCTTGCATCACCTCCGCGGAGTCGGCGCGCCGGTCGAGCTCTATAGGCTTCAACTGCAAAACGCCGGCCGGTAGAAATTTCAGCGTGCGACGCGGCGGAGCGTCGCGCTGCGGCGCCATTTCGGTGTACATTGCGGCGCAGTGCGAAGCATGGCAATTCCCAGTGTCGCAGCCGATGGTGCTCCCGATGCGCAGGGACGGCAGGAAACTTCGCTCCTAGAGCTCGTCGCCGACTGGTATTGGGAGCAGGACGCCGACTTTCGCTTCACCGTAGTTTCAAGTGGCCGCGCCGGGCAGACGAATGCTGGCGCCGAAAGCCGCGGCGCCGATCCCTTCCCGTTCGTCGGCCGCAAGCACTGGGAACAGCCGGCGCTCAACCTGAGCGAGTCGGACTGGGAGCACCACCGCGCACGCCTCGCCTGGCATCAACCGTTCCGCGATTTTGAAGTCCAGCACATGGCGGAGGACGGCCGCATCGTCTGGGTTTCGCTCTCCGGCCAGCCGACCTTCGACGAGGCCGGCGTCTTCAAAGGCTATCGCGGCATTGGCCGCGACATCACGGCGCAAAAGCGTACCAAGGAGATGCAGGACCTCGAGCACGCGCTTGCCCGCGTGCTCGCCGACGCGGCGCAAAGCTCCGAGGGCGTGCGCACGGCGCTACGCATCATCTGCGAATCCGAAGGCTGGGATTCGGGCCGCTGCTTTCGCATCGACCCGGCGAGCGGCGAGGCGAAATACAGCGAAGGCTGGTTCGCGCGCGAAGCCGACGTCGAGCAGCTTTTGCGCGGCTCGCGCGTCCTCTGGGAATCCGGCAAACCCGTCTGGTCGACCGACCTCGCGCGTACCGGACCGGCGGCGCGCCGGGTGGCGGCTGCGAGCGGCGCTCGCTTCGCGACATTCGCGCTGCCCGTGCCTTCGCCGAGCGGCACGCTCGCGCTCCTTGCCTTCTCGGGCCTGACCAGCCGCGAGCCCGATCAGAGCTTCCTCGATGCGGCGCCCGCGATCGGCCGGCTCTTTGCGCAGTTCCTGCAGCGAAAAAGCGCCGAAGAGTCGCTGCGCGAGAGCGAAGCGCGCTTTCGCAGCCTGACGCAGCTCTCGAGCGACTTTTTCTGGGAGAGCGATGCCCAACATCGCCTCTCGAGCATTGTCCATGGACCGAGCTACACCCCCGCGATCGGCTACGCCATGCTCGGCAAGACCCCTTGGGAGCTGCCGGCGGCGCAGCCCGATCAGGCGGGCTGGCAGGGGCATCGCGCGACGCTCGAGAGCCGGCTGCCGTTTCGCGACTTCGAAGTGGCGCGCGCCCTGCCCGACGGCAGCACGCGCTATTTCTCGGTGAGCGGCCAGCCGCGCTACGACTCGGCGGGCGGCTTCCTCGGCTATCGCGGCGTGGGCCGCGACGTGACCGAGATCGCGCTCGCACGCGAGCGCATCGCCTCTCTCGCCTACAGCGATGCGCTCACCGGGCTCGCCAACCGCGTCAGCCTCGCGCCCGCGCTCGAGCAGGCGATCGAGCGCGCCCGCCGCAATGGCGCGAAGCTCGCCGGCGTCTTCATCGACCTCGACGGCTTCAAGCAGATCAACGACCACCACGGGCATGCCGCCGGCGACGCTTTCCTGGTCGAGGTGGCACAGCGCCTTCGCCGCAATGTGCGCGCAAGCGATCTCGTCGCGCGTCTCGGAGGCGACGAGTTCTTCGTCATGCTGGAGGCCGTGCAGGACCTCTCGAGCGTCGAGCGCGTGGTGGTGAAGATCATCGACGCGCTACGCCGGCCCTATCCCGGAATCGGTGAAGCGCAGCGCCGCGTCTCCGCGACGCTCGGCATCAGCATCTTCCCCGACGACGCGGCCGACGCGACGACGCTAGTCGAGCATGCCGACCAAGCGATGTACACCACGAAGCAGGCCGGCAAAAACGCCTACTGTCTCTACTCCACGGGGCAGAAGCCGCCGTCCGCAGCCGCTGGACCGCACGCCGCGCCCCAGCCTTAGCCGCTCGCCCGATTTGCTGCGTCGGGTCGCCGGTCTTCTCCGATTCGGTGCCTGACCCCGAATTTCAGCCGCGCGTCGCGCTGTATGGATCCGCCGCGTCGCGCAGGCCGTCGCCGAAGAAGTTGAAGGCCAGGACGACGATGAACACCGGCACGACGGAGAGCATGAGCCAGGGGTAGAGCGCGACTACGTTGATGTTCTGCGCCTCGTTCAGCAGCACGCCCCAACTGGTGACGGGCGGCCGCAGGCCCAAGCCGAGGAACGAGAGCGCCGTCTCGCCGAGGATCATCGCCGGCACCGAGAGCGTCGCCGAGGCGATCAGGTGACTCGCGAAGCTCGGCAAGAGGTGCCGGCCGATAACGCGCGCGGGGCTCGCGCCCATGAGGACAGCGGCGGTCGCGAAGTCCTCCTCGCGAAGCGCGAGGAGCTTTGAGCGCACAGCGCGCGCAAGCCCCGGCCAGTCGAGAAGCCCGAGGATGATGGTGATGCCGAAGTAGACGAGCACCGGGCTCCAGTTCACCGGCAGCGCCGCCGAGAGCGCCATCCAAAGGGGCAG
>JBHELS010000370.1:0-2678 GCA_046263015.1 Burkholderiales bacterium
CGGTTTCTCCGTCGTAGTAATACGTATTCCTCGCGTGCGAGGATTTACGCAGCTTCGCCGGGTCGAGGTCGGCGATGTAAAGGGGGCTCCGCACCCCGCCGAGATCGACCCACTCCAGCATGGCGCGCGGGCGGCCGTTGACGAACACGAGCTCCGACACGCGCCGGAAGCTGCGATCGCCCATGCGGTGACGGTGAACCACCTTGAGCATGGTTCGGGGGAAGGAACGGCGGTCGCGCTCGGGCATAGTGCGGACCCGGCATGCAAACGCGGTGCCGCGGTCGCGAACCTCTGCGCCCGGCTGCCGCGATTGGCGTAATCGACGGGCGAGCCTTTCGACGTCGCCGCGAGCCATCAAACAGGAAAGACCGACGGCGCGCGCCCGGCTGTAGTCGAAGCTGCGGTAAGCCACTAATATCGCGCCGCGATCCATGCGCGTTGGCGGCGGGCGGCTCTTTTATGGCTGGGTGATTGTCGCGGTTGCCTTCGTCACGATGGCGATCGGCGTCAACGCGCGCACGGCGTTCTCGCTTCTTTTTCCGCCGATCGTCGACGAATTCGGCTGGGATCGCGGCGCGACGGCGGCCGCCTTTTCTTTCGGCTTCATCCTCGCCGCGGTGCTGAGTCCGCTCCTTGGCAAATGGATGGACCGCTTCGGCCCGCGCGTCGTGATCGAAGCGGGAATCGCCGCCGTCGCCCTCGGCCTCTTCGCGGCGAGAACCATCTCGACACCGTGGCACCTCTATGCGACGCTCGGTTTACTGGTGGGCGCGGGCTCGGTGTGCCTTTCCTATACCGGACAGGCGTGCTATCTGCCGAACTGGTTCTCGCGCCAGCGCGGCCTGGCGATGAGCATCGCGTTCTCCGGCGTGGGCGTCGGCTCGATCGTCCTTTTCCCGGCGCTGCAGAAAATTATCGACACGTTCGGCTGGCGCACCGCGTGCACGGCGCTCGCGGTGGCCGTGCTGGTTGTGCTTGCGCCGCTGAATCTGCTCCTTCGCCGCCGGCCGCAAGAGCTCGGCCTGCATCCGGATGGCGACGCGGCGGCGCCGCCGCGTCCGGCCGCGCAAACCGCACCGAGCGGCGAGGATTGGACGCTCGGCGCGGCGATAGCCACGCCGCGCTTCTGGTGGATCTCGTTCGCATACGCGAGCGGGCTTTACGCTTGGTACGCCGTGCAGGTGCACCAGACGCGTTACCTTTTGGAAGTGGGCTTCAGCGGCCAGCAGGCGGCCTGGGCGCTCGGCCTCGTCAGCCTCGCCGGCATTCCGGGACAGATCGCGCTCGGCCACCTTTCGGATCGCATCGCACGCGAATGGGTGTGGTGCATCGGCCAGCTCGGCTTCATCGTCTGCTACGCCGCGCTCCTCGCCCTCCAGCATGCGCCGGTGGCGCCGCTCCTCTGGCTCATGGTGCTCTCGCAGGGATTTCTCGGCTACGGCGTCACCTCGGTGGTCGGCTCGATACCGGCCGAGGTGTTCCATGGCCGACACTACGGCGCTATCTTCGGCGCCATCATGGGCATCGGCATCGCGGGCGGCGCCATCGGCCCGTGGATCACCGGACTCGTCTACGACTTGAGCGGCAGCTACGCTCCCGGCTTCGCCATCGCGCTCGCGTGCTGCATCGCCTCGGCGCTCGCGATCTGGCTCAACCGCATTCGGGTGCCCGTAAAATAGCGCTCTCCTCGAGGAATTCACGATGAGCTCCGTTCCGACCAAGACGCCCGACCGTGCGGCCGCATTGACCGCGCTGCACGACGACATCGAGCGCAAGCACATGTTTCCGTTCTGGGCGGTCGCGTCCGGCGGCGGGCATGACGAAGTGAAGCGCCTGATGGGCGCCGCGCCGCGCGCCGTGCCGTTCCTCTGGTCGTACCAGGACGTGATCGAGCCGCTGCTCGTAAAGGCGGCGAAGCTCGTGACGACGGTCGAATCGGAGCGTCGCTCGCTCATTCTCGTCAATCCCGGCCTCGCGCCGCGCCGGGCGACCGTGACGACGATGTACACCGCGTACCGCCTCAACTCGCCGAACGAGGTCATGCCGCCGCACCGGCACTCGCCGAGCGCGATCCGCTTCGGTCTCACCGGGAAACAGAACTTCACCGGCGTCGAAGGCGAGGACATGGTGTTCGGGCCGGGCGACCTGGTGCTCACGCCGCAGGATGCGTGGCACAACCACGGCTGTGTCGGCGACGAGCCGGCGGTGAATCTTTCGGTCCTCGACCTGCCGCTCGTCGAGAACTTGAACGCGGTCTTCTTCGAGCACGACTACAAGGAGGACGGCGAGGTGAAGAAGAAGCAGAGCGCGCGCGTCACGCCCGATTACTCCGAGCGCATCTACGGCGCGGGCGGCTACCTGCCGCGCTTTGTCAGGCACGAGCGCTCGGCGCACGCCTCGCCGATGTACTGCTACCGCTGGGAGCCGCTGCGCGAGCTCCTCGAGAAGCACCGCGATTGGGACGGCGACCCGTACGACGCGCTCAGCGTCGAGTACGTCGATCCGGTGAAGGGCGGGCCGTTGTTCAGGACCATGAGCTTCTTCGCGCAGATGCTTCGCCCGGGCGAGCGCACGCGCGCGCAAAAACAGACCGCGAGCCTGCTTGTCACGCCTTTCGAAGGCGGCGGCGCGGGCCATACGCTGATCGGCGGCAAGCGCTTCGACTGGCAACCGTTCGA
>JBHELS010000371.1:0-3960 GCA_046263015.1 Burkholderiales bacterium
CTACGGCATGTGCGGCCGCGCCTACAGCCCGCGTTTCCTCTGGATGTGGCCGAACGCCAGGATTTCCATCATGGGCGGCGAGCAGGCGGCAAGTGTCCTTGCGACCGTCCGCGGCGATTTCAAGTCGCGCGACGACGAAGACAAATTCAAGCAGCCAATTCGCGAGCAATACGAGCGCCAAGGCCATCCGTATTACTCCACTGCTCGGCTATGGGACGACGGCGTCGTCGATCCTGCCGACTCGCGCCGGCTTCTTGGCCTCGCGATTTCGGCAGCTCTCAATGCGCCGATCGAGAAAACGCGTTTTGGCGTCTTCAGGATGTAGCCATGTCGGAACACCGCGCCACGGTCGAATGGGCCCGCGAGGGCGAGTTCAAGTATGAGACCTATAGCCGCCTACACGTCTGGCGGTTCGAAGGTGGCATCGCCGTTCCCGGGAGCGCGGCGCCGGCGAACGTCCCGAAGAGAGCGCCGTCCGGCGCAGGTGTCGATCCGGAGCAGGCGTTCGTCGCTTCGCTTTCGTCATGCCACATGCTCTGGTTTCTGCACCTCGCGTGTAACCGGAAGTACGTGATCGAGCGCTACGTCGACGAGGCGGTCGGCGTGCTCGATAAGGACTGGATGTCGAAGGTGACGCTGCGGCCGCGCATCACGTTTTCCGGACGAGCGCCGAGCGAGGACGAGCATCGCGGGCTGCATCACAAGGCGCACGAGAAGTGCTTCATCGCCAACTCGGTCAAGACCGAAGTGGTCGTGGAACCTTCAATCGCATGAACGTCGTCGTCGAGCGCCGCGATGGCATCGGCCGGATCACGCTCAACCGGCCGGAGGTACGCAATGCGTTCGACGACGCGCTGATCGCGACCCTTGCCGAGGCGTTTGCCGATCTCGACGCCGATAGCTCCGTGCGCGCCGTCGTGCTGGCGGGCAACGGACCCGCGTTCTGCGCGGGCGCCGACCTCAACTGGATGAAGCGCATGGCAGGCTACGGCCATGACGAGAACCTGCGGGATGCGCGCGCACTCGCCGACATGCTGGCCGCGCTCGATCGCATGGACAAGCCGACCGTCGCTCGCGTGCATGGTCCGGCGTTCGCCGGCGGCACCGGACTTGTCGCCGCATGCGACATCGCCGTCGGCACGCCGGAGGCGAAGTTTTGTTTTTCCGAAGCGAAGCTCGGCCTTTCGCCCGCCACCATCAGCCCGTACGTGCTGCGCGCCATCGGACCGCGCGCCGCGAGCCGCTATTTCCTCACGGCCGAGGTGTTCGGCGCGGAGGAGGCGCTACGCATCGGCCTTCTCACGGCGCTCGTGCCAGCCACAGAGCTAGATGTTTTCATCGGCCAGCTCGCGGGTCACCTGCTCGCCGGCAGCACGACGGCGCACGCGCGCATCAAGGATCTGGTGCGCGATGTCGCCGGGCGGCCGATCGACGATGCGCTTAAAAGCGACACGGCGCGGCGCATTGCCCAGATCCGCGCCTCGCCCGAGGGCCGCGAAGGCATCGCCTCGTTCCTCGAGAAGCGTAAGCCCTCCTGGAAGCGCTAGGGTGTTCGCGAAAATACTGATCGCCAACCGAGGCGAGATCGCATGCCGCGTGATGCGGACGGCGAAGCGACTAGGAATTCGCACCGTGGCGGTGTACTCCGACGCCGATCGGAACGCCCTGCATGTCGAAATGGCGGACGAGGGGCGGCGCATCGGACCGCCGCCCGCGGCTGAAAGCTATCTCGACATCGAAGCGGTCCTCGCGGCAGCGAAGGCGAGCGGCGCCCAGGCAATTCACCCCGGCTATGGGTTTCTCGCGGAGAACGAAGAATTCGCCGCCGCCTGCCAGCGCGCCGGCATCGTTTTCATCGGTCCGTCACCGGAGGCGATCGCGGCCATGGGAGACAAGTCGGCAGCAAAGCGCCTGATGGAGAAGGCCGGCGTACCGCTCGTGCCCGGCTATCACGGCGAGAAGCAGGAAGCCGCGTTTCTCGCAAAGGAAGCCGAGCGCATCGGCTATCCCGTGCTGATCAAGCCGTCGGCGGGCGGCGGAGGGAAAGGCATGCGCGTCGTGACCGACGCCAAGGCGTTCGTCGCCGCGCTCGAGGGCGCGCGGCGCGAGGCAAAGGCTGCCTTTGGCGACGAGCGCGTATTGATCGAGCGCTATCTCGAGCGGCCACGCCACATCGAGATGCAGGTGTTCGGCGACACGCAGGGCAATGTCGTGCATCTCTACGAGCGCGACTGCTCAGTGCAGCGCCGGCACCAGAAGGTGATCGAAGAAGCGCCGGCGCCGGACTTCAAGCAGCGCGCCGAAATGGGCGCGGCCGCGGTGGCCGCGGCGAAGGCGATTCGCTACACCGGGGCCGGGACGGTCGAGTTCATCGCCGAGCAGGGCGGGCGGTTCTATTTCATGGAGATGAACACGCGCCTGCAGGTCGAGCATCCGGTCACCGAGATGATTACGGGGCGTGACTTGGTCGAGCTGCAGCTGCGCGTCGCGAGCGGCGAGGCGCTGCCCTTCACGCAGGAGGCGATAACGCCTCGCGGGCATGCGATCGAGGCGCGCATCTATGCCGAGGATCCGGATCGCGAGTTTCTGCCAGCCACCGGCCGGTTGGTCCATCTCGCTTTCCCGGCCGAAGCGCGAATCGATACGGGCGTTCGGCAAGGCGACGAGATCACGCCCTGGTACGACCCTCTCATCGCCAAGCTCATCGTGCATGGCGAGGACCGCGCGGCGGCGCTCGCGCGCATGGGCGCGGCGCTACGCGAGACGCACATCGTCGGCGTGACGACCAACGTCGAGTTTTTGCGCCGAGTATGCGAGAGCCCGGCGTTTACCAACGCCGAGCTCGATACCGGGCTTATCGAGCGGCAGCGCACCGAGCTTTTCGCGCCGCGCCAACCGGTGCCCGCCGACGTGCTCGCTGCGGCGGCGCTCGCCGAGCTCGCGCACGAGGAGGAAAAGGCTCACGCACACGCAGCCGGCTCGCGCGATCCGCATTCGCCGTGGCACGCGCTCGACGGCTGGCGGCTGAACGCCGAGTCGCATCACGACTTCACTTTCGCGCTCGGCGACGAGGGGCATCACGTGCGCGTCGCCTTTCTTGAGCGCGGCCGCGCGCTGACGATCGACGGGGAGCCCTATGAGGCGTCGCAGACCAAGGCAAAGACCGTGCGCGACGGGCAAAGCTGGCATGTATTCCACGACGGGGTGCGATGGACGCTCACACTGAAGGAGGACCTCGGCGCGATCGAGGCCGACAGCGGGGCCGGCTCGCTCGCCGCGCCGATGCCGGGTCGCATCATCAAGCTTTTCGTCGAGGCCGGGGCCAAAGTGAAGAAAGGCGAGGCGCTCCTCATCCTGGAAGCGATGAAGATGGAGCACACCATTACTGCCCCGAGCGACGGGACGGTGAGCGAAATCCATTACGCCGCGGGCGAGCAGGTGCTCGAGGGCGCCGAACTCGTACGCATGGAGTAGCGCGATGAGCGAGAAAACCTGGTCCGTCCCTGATTTCGTGCGCTTGGTGGAGGTGGGACCGCGCGACGGGCTGCAAAACGAGCCGGGCGAGCTGCCGACGGCAGTCAAGGTGGAGCTCATCGAGCGCCTCGCGGACGCCGGCTTGCCGGCGGTCGAAGCCACTGCGTTCGTATCGCCGAAGTGGGTGCCGCAGATGGCCGACCACACGGAGGTGATGGAGCGCATCCGGCGCAAGCCGGGCGTCGATTACCCGGTGCTCGCGCCCAATCTCAAAGGATTCGAGGCAGCGCGCGCCGCGGGCGCGACCGAGGTTGCCATATTCGGCGCGGCATCGGAGTCGTTTTCCCGCCGCAACATCAACTGCTCGATCGCCGAATCACTCGAGCGCTTCCGGCCGGTCGCGGAGGCCGCGCGAGCACACGGCATCAAGGTGCGCGGCTACGTCTCCTGCGTTCTCGGCTGCCCGTATGAGGGAGAAGTGAAGGC
>JBHELS010000372.1:0-5365 GCA_046263015.1 Burkholderiales bacterium
TCCTTAAGGAGCGGATCGAGCGCGCCGGGCGCCATCACCGCCTTGACGTTCTCCCAGACGCGCTTCAACTCGCGCGGGTCGTTGGCGAGCGCCTTCCAGAAGTTGTTGATCCAGTCGACGCCGCGGGTCTTCATGATGTCGTCATAGACCGACTTCACCGCCGGCGGAGCGTCCCGGTATTCGATCAGCTTAACTAGCGCCATGGCGCCTCCCGATTAGAGCGAGGACAAAGCCTAGTAGAATGCCGGCCCTGAATGAAGTTTCTGTACGACCTCTTTCCGGTCGCACTCTTTTTCGTTGCCATCCAGGTTTGGGACATCTTCGTCGCTACAGCGGTCGCGATCGGCGCGACCGTCGTGCAGGTGGGCTGGCGGCTCGCGCGCAAGAAAAGGGTGGAACCGATGCTGTGGGCGAGCTTGCTCATCATCCTCGTCTTCGGCGGCCTGACGCTCTACCTGCGCGACAAGACCTTCATCCTGTGGAAGCCGACGGTGCTCTACTGGCTCTTCGGCGTCGTGCTCGCCGGCGCCGCGGCGCTCGGCAGGAACCTGATCCGCGCGGTGCTCGGCGAGCAGATGCGGCTTCCGGAGCCGGTGTGGGCGCGGCTCAACTGGAGCTGGGTGGCGTTCTTCGCCTTCATGGGCGTCGCGAATCTCTACGTCGCCTTCAATTACTCGGAGAAGGTCTGGGCGACGTTCAAGCTCTTCGGCGGCATGGGCCTCATGTTCCTCTTCGTGATCGCGCAGTCGCTGGTGCTCGCGAAGTACATGCAGGACGAGTGAACCTCGCCGCGGAAATCAGGCAGAGGCTGGCCGCGCTCGAGCCGCTCGAGCTCGAGCTCGTCGATGAGAGCGAGCGTCACCGTGGACACGCCGGCTACCGTGAAGGCGGCGGCACGCATTGGCGGCTCGCCATCGTCTCGCAGCGCTTTGTCGGGCAACCGGCGCTCGCGCGCCATCGCCTCGTGTATCAGGCGCTTGGCAACCTCATGCACAATCCCATCCACGCGCTCGCCATCACGGCGCGGGCGCCTGAAGAAATGAAAGGAAAGCAATGAAGCTCGCAGCATTCGCGGCGGCGCTCGTCCTGCCGCTCGCCGTCCTCGCCCAGGACAAGCCCGCCGCCAAGGCGGCCGCCGCCGAGAAGCAGCCGCCGCTCGCCAAGGTGAACGGCGTGCCGGTGCCGGCTTCCTATCTGGATTTCATGATGCAGCAGCAGAAAAGCCGCGGCGCGCCGGACAACGCGCAAACGCGCAATATGGTTCGCGATGAGCTTGTCAACCGAGAGATCGTCAGCCAGGAAGCGCAGCGTCAGGGGCTCGCCAAGGATCCGAGCGTACAGACACAGCTTGCGATCGCGCGCCAGGAGATCCTGGTCGGCGCTTATCTGCGCGACTGGGTGAGGAAGCATCCGGTAAGCGAGGACGAGGTGCAGAAAGAGTACGAGCGTGCGAAGGGCCAGTCGGGCGACAAGGAGTACCGCGCGCGCCACATCCTCGTCGAGAGCGAGGACCAGGCGAAGAGCCTGATCGGCGAGCTCAAGAAAGGCGCGAATTTCTCGGATCTCGCGCAAAAGAACTCCAAGGACCCGGGCTCGAAGGAGCGCGGCGGCGACCTCGACTGGAACGTGCCGGCGGCCTTCGACAAGAATTTCTCCGAGGCGATGGTCAAGCTCGACAAAGGCAAGTTCACCGAGGCGCCGGTACAGACGCGCTTCGGCTACCACATCATCCAGCTCGACGACGTGCGCCAGACGCGCTTTCCGGCGTTCGCGGAAGTGAAGCCGAGAATTCAGCAGCAGCTGACACAGCAAAAGGTGGAAGAGCTGGTCCGGGGACTTAGGGCAAAAGCAAAAGTGGAGTGACGCTATGGCGAGGTATGGACGCAAGGCGCAAAGCAAAGTGAAGCGAGCGATGCACAAACGCAAGCGCGGCACGCTGCGAAGCGGCCGCTCGGGCAAGCGCGTGAAGAGCCGCAAGCAGGCGATCGCCATCGGGCTCTCCGAAGCGCGCCGCGCCGGCGGGAAGGTGCCCAAACGGCGCCGGAAATCCTCGCGCAAGAAGAAGTAGCGGCGGGCTCGCTCTTCCAGGTCGTGCGCGGCAACCTCCTGGAAGAGCCGGTCGACGCGATCGTCAACGCTGCGAACGGTCATCTCGCCCACGGCGGCGGCGTGGCGGGCGTCATATCGCGCGCCGCCGGACCGGCGTTGCAGGACGAATCGGATCGCCGGGTCGCCGAGCACGGGCCCTTTGCCACCGGGACGGCGGTCGTAACTACCGCCGGCAAGTTGCCCTTCAAGGGCGTGATCCACGCCATCGGACCGCGCTACGGCGAGGGCGCCGAGGAAGCGAAGCTCACCCGGGCGCTCAGCGCCGCCTTCGAGCGCGCACGCGAGCGCGGCTGGCAAAGCATCTCCTTCCCCGCGGTGTCGGCCGGCATCTTCGCCGTGCCGCTCGAACTCTGCGCCCGTGCCTACCTGAAGGCGGTTAGGGGCTCGGGCTTGCGTAATGTGCGGCTATGCTTGCGCGACCAAGCGGTGATCGATGCCGTCCTAAAGGAGCTCAAACGATGAAATGGATCCTGGTCGCCGCGGCGCTTTTTGCCGCGAATGCTCAGGCGCAAAAGCAGGAGAAGGCGATTTTCGCCGCCGGCTGCTTCTGGTGCACCGAGGAAGCGTTCGAGAAAGTGCCCGGCGTCTCGACGGCCGTCTCCGGTTACACCGGCGGCACAGTTAAAAACCCGAGCTACGAGCAGGTCTCGAGCGGCCGCACCGGCCACGCGGAAGCGGTGGAGGTGACCTACGATCCGGCCAAGGTCACCTACGAGCAATTGCTCGACGTTTTCTGGGTGAACCACGACCCGACGGTGACCAATCGCCAGTTCTGCGACAGCGGCACGCAATACCGGCCGGGCATCTTCTATCTCAACGACGAGCAGAAGCGCCTTGCCGAAGCGTCGAAGGCGAAATGGGAGCGCGCGAAGCCCTTCAAGCAGCCCATCCTCACCGAAATCACGAAGGCCGGTGCCGTTTACCCGGCCGAGGACTACCACCAGGACTACTACAAGAAGAACCCGCTCCAATATCGCTTTTACGTGAGCGGCTGCGGCCGCTATCAGCGGCTCGACAGCCTCTGGGGCGAGCTGCGTAAACACTGATTCGGGGTCAGGCACCGAACAGGCTATTCGGTGCCTGACCCCGAATTCGGCTACTTCTTCTGCTCGTGCCCGTGCCCTTGGTGCGGCACTTTCTTCGGGTCGCGGAGTGCGGGGTCTTCGCCCTTTGCGTGCTCCTTGCCGATGCGCTCGGCCTTCTGCATGGCGTGCTTCTCGGCCTCGCTCTTCGGTTCCGCATTGCGCGCAGCCTCATCGACCTTGCCGGACTCCATGAACTTGCGCGTGCGCTCGTTGTAGTCCTTGCTGCCGGTGTAGCTGCCTTCGCCTTCGACCTTGTCCTTGTCCTTGCGCTCTGTCATAAAACCTCCTGGCCGGCGAGGTGCAACGTTCGTGCCAACCGATTAAGAGTTGGCGACGTTGGCCTGCAAATAAGCGGCCCAAACCGCCCCCCGCCCGCGCCCGGGTTAGCGCGCCATCAATCCGCCTCGTCGATCCAGGCCGTCTGGATTGCCTCGAGGATCTTCTCGCCGCAGCGCTTCGGATCGTCGCTGAAGCCGGGCAGCGCGAGCACCCAGTGGAAGAGATCGGTGAAGCGCACCTGCTCCGGATCGACCTCCGGATGCGCTTCGGTGAGAGCGATGGCGATGTCTTCTGTATCAGTCCATTTCATGGTCGGAAAATAGGGACTGTCCCTATTTTTTTCCTCCGCCTTCGCGCTCGTAGTTGATGGTGTACTTGGGAATCTCGACGACGAGATCCTCGTCGGCGACCTTCGCCTGGCAGGAGAGCCGCGAGGTGGCTTCAAGGCCCCACGCCTTGTCGAGCATATCTTCTTCCTTCTCCTCGGCCGGCTCGAGCGAATCGTAGCCTTGGCGCAGGATGACGTGGCAGGTGGTGCAGGCCGCCTGCTTCTCGCACGCGTGCTCGATGTCGATATGGTGCTCGAGGAGCGTGTCGCAGATCGATTTGCCGCTCTCGGCTTCGATCTCAGCGCCCTGCGGGCAGATCACATGGCCGGGGAGCACCTTCAACTTCGGCATTAGAGCGCGCCGATCTGCCTTCCCGCGAGCGCGCGGCGAATGCCTTCGTCCATGCGCCGTGCGGCGAATTCGGCGGTGGCGTGGTTCAGCCGATCGAGCGCCTGCTTGATCGCGCGATGATCCGCGGCGCCTAGCGTGCGCTCGAGATACGCCATCGCCTGCTCGATCGCCGAGCGCTCGGGGGGCGCGAGCAAGGCGCCGTCGGCGGCGAGCGCCGAGCGGGTCGCCTCGAGGAGGCGCTCCGCATCGACGCGCGCCTCGGCGAGCGCGCGCGCATGCACGTCCTCTTTGGCATGCGAGAACGAGTCGCGCAGCATCCGCTCGATGTCGGTGTCGCCGAGGCCATAGGAAGGCTTCACCGCCACCGACGCCTCGGCGCCCGTCGTGCTCTCGCGCGCGGTGACCGAAAGGAGTCCGTCCGCGTCGACCTGGAAGGTCACGCGCACGCGCGCCGCGCCGGCGGTCATCGGCGGGATGCCCTTCAGCTCGAAGCGCGCGAGCGAACGGCAGTCCGAGACGAGCTCGCGCTCGCCCTGCACGACGTGGAAGCTCATTCCCGTCTGGCCGTCCTTGAAGGTCGTGAACTCCTGCGCCCGCGCCGCCGGGATAGTGGAGTTGCGGGGAATGATCTTCTCGACGAGCCCGCCCATCGTCTCGATGCCGAGCGAGAGCGGTATCACATCGAGGAGGAGCCAGTCCTCGCCCTGCGGCTTATTGCCGGCGAGCACGTTCGCCTGCATCGCCGCGCCCAGGGCAACCACCTTATCGGGATCGAGATTGTTCAGCGGATCGCGCTTGAAGAATTCCGCCACCGCGCGCTGGATCTGCGGCATGCGCGTGGCGCCGCCGACCATCACCACGCCCTGCACGTCACTCACCGCGAGGCCGGCATCGCGCAGCGCCTTGCGCACCGGGCCGAGGGTCTTCTGCACGAGCGTCTGCGTGATGCGGCAGAACGTCTCCGTATCGAGGGTCAGATCGACGAACTCGCCGCTCGAGAGCCGCGCCGTGATCGGCGCCTCGCCATGCGCCGTCAGGTGCTCCTTCGCCTCGCGCGACTTGACGAGGAGCAGCCGCATGTCGCGCGCCGAGAGCGGCGCGAGCTTCGCCTGCTCGACCACCCAGCAGAAAACACGCTGGTCGAAGTCATCGCCGCCAAGCATCGAGTCGCCGCTCGTCGCCACCACCTCGAAGACGCCGCGCGAGAGCTTC
>JBHELS010000373.1:0-13543 GCA_046263015.1 Burkholderiales bacterium
AGATCCTTCCATTTGCTGGTCGGCTGCTGCTGCTCGTCGAAGAGCGGCTCGCCCTGTTCGTCGATATAGGTCTTCTCGACGCAGATGAGGCGGTCTTTCTGCTCCACCTGGTTGACGTTGACCTTCGCCATGCAGAACGGATAGCGACGCGCATACGCGGGCACGTACACGCCGCTCGTCCATTTGCCGTCATGATAAAAAAGGTTCTCGCCTTGCGCGAGCCCGAGCACCGCGACCGGCGCGAACGATTGGCTGCCTTCGCCGCCGGTGAATACGATCGGGTAGTCGCGCATCACCGGCTGGAATTCCGTGAGGCTGATCGGAATCGCGTTTCCCTGCTGTGCGAACTCGGGCACCTCGCCCGGCCCAAGCAAGCGCACCTTCTGGTTCTTGAGAAATGGGACGACTTCCTTGTAGCCAAAAGGGGGAGCGATCTGCATGGATTTACCTCGAACGGAAGAATGCCGATGATAGCCCGCCCGCGCCGCCTTCCGGTAAAATCCGCGGCTCTCCGAAGGGGTGGTAGCTCAGCTGGGAGAGCGTCGCGTTCGCAATGCGAAGGTCGGGAGTTCGATCCTCCTCCACTCCACCAATGCTTGAAGTGAAACGGGCCGCGTGCGCGGCCCGTTTGCTGTCGGCGACGCGTGCTTCCGCTCAGCGCGGCGCGCCTGAGCCGAGGCTCGCGCCGCCTGCGGTACCGGTCGTCGCGCGAGTACCGGCGCCTGAGCTCGCACCGACCGACCCTGGGCCGATCGGCCGCCGCTCGATGCCCGCGTTGCGGAGCTCAGCCAGGCAGCGTTCGCGACGCTCGTCCTTCAGACGCTCGCACGCGTTGCCGGCGTCCTGAGCTTGTGGCGTGGCGAGCGTCCTCGGCTGCGGCACTTCGGGCGTCGTGCGAAGCCGGGTTCCGGGCCCTTCAGCGAGCGCTGAGCCGCTCGAGAGGCCCACGCCGAGGGCTACGGCGATGGGCCGCATGAAGCGGCGCGTGACGCGGTCTCGGAGCAGGCGCACGAGTGCCGAGCCGCAATCCGCGTGCCCGGATCTGCCGCTCCGCGGCGGCGAAGCTGGTCCGTCGGTTCTCGAGAAGCTCGATGAGCGCCGCCTCCTCCGGGCGGCCGCGCATCGCTTGCTGCAGGCGGCCCGCGAGGTAGCTCTCGAACACCTGCGGATGGATGTAGCACTTGCGGCAGACGGCGGGGGTATTGCGCAGCGTCTGCGAAGCCGCTTCCACCGCTTGGCGGATGTCGCGACGCCCTGCGGTCGGCGAGCGTGGCGGTGCCAAAGCCCAGAGCGCCCGCGCGCAGAGCAATGTCCCGGCCCAGGTGCGGAAATCCTTGCTGGTGAAATCATCGCCCGCGATGGAGCGCAGATATGCGTTCACATCCGTCGATTCGATAGGCCGTGTCTTGCCTTCGTCGTCGAGGTACTGAAAAAGCTCCTCTCCGGGCAGCTCCTGCATGCGGCGCACGATGCGCGCAAGCTGCGCATCGGTGAGCGCGACTTCGTGCGGCACGCCGCTCTTGCCGCGGAACTTGAATCGCAGCCGCGAGCCCTCGACCCGCACCTGCCGCTCCCGTAACGTGGTGAGGCCGAAGGAGTCGTTCTCGCGCGCGTACTCGGCATTGCCGATGCGGATGAACGTGCTCTCGAGCAATCGAACCACCGTCGCGAGCACCTTCTCGCGCGGCAGGCCGGTTCGGGTGAGATCGCGAGAGACGCGGCGACGAATTCGCGGCAAGGCGCGGCCGAAAGCCGCAAGCCGTCCATATTTCGCTTCGTCGCGTACTTCACGCCAGTGCGCGTGGTAGCGGTACTGCTTGCGGCCGCGAGCGTCGCGCCCTACCGCTTGCAGATGGCCGTCCTCGAGCGGGCAAATCCACACATCGGTCCAGGCGGGCGGAATGACGAGCGCGCGTATGCGCGAGAGCGTCTCGGCGTCGCGCACCGTTTTGCCGCCGGAGGAGAGATAGCGAAAACCGCTGCCTACGCGTTGCCGCCGGATGCCCGGGCTTGCATGACTGACGTAGCGCAATCCCGCTGCGCGCGCGGCCGCAGCCGGTAGGACGGCAAGCTCTGTGTAGCTTTTTCTCAGGGGTACGTCCCGCGGCGGCCCTTCTTCATCGAGCTCGATTTGTGCTCGCGTCCCACGCCAAGCCGCTCCTGATTGCGGCGGAGTTTGCTGGCGTCGTTGCGTCCGTCGGCGTCGGCACGCCGTCCCGGGCCGCCTGCGCCGGGCTCGAGTTTTCGCCGATCATCTCGGTTCATGAGCGCCGTCATCGCAACTCGCGTGCCAGCGGTACCATGGCGCCCCCATGAGCGCGCTTCGTCCCCTTGCGGCAAGGCTGCAACGGCTGGTCGATCGCATCGATCCGCACGCCGGCCGCTACCGGATGCTCTTCGAGGCGAGCCCGCTGCCGATGTGGGTCCTCGATGACCAGTCGCTGCGCTTTCTCGCCGTTAACGACGCCGCGCTCGGCGTTTACGGTTATACAAGGGAGGAGTTTCTGCGCTTGAGCTTGGGCGAGCTGCGCCGCGCCGACGAGCGGCGCGACTTCATCCGCAACGAGCCGGGCGACTCGGTGTATCGGGGCCTCTTCCGCCATCAGCACAAGAACGGCGGCGCGCTCGATATCGACGGCGTCGCGCATCCCGTGAGCTGGCGGGGCCGACAGGCGCGCCTCGTGGTGCTGAACGACATCACCGAGCGCCTGCGCACACAGGAAACGCTCGAGCGCATCAACTGGGAACTCGAAGTCTCGCGCGGCCGGCTACGCGCGCTCTCGCGCCGTTTGCTCGAGGTGCAGGAAGAGGAGCGCGCGCGCCTCGCCCGCGACCTGCACGACGACATCGGTCAGGCGTTGACCGCGCTCAAGATCCAGCTCGAGTCGCTCCAGCGCTCGGGCGACGCGGCGCTTCACTCGCGCGTGAGCGAGGGCGTGCAGACGGTGCAGCACACGCTCGAGCGGGTGCGCCAGCTCTCGCTCAGCCTTCGGCCGCCGCAGCTCGATGACTTGGGACTCGCCGCCGCATTGCGCTCACACCTCGATCGACAAGCGGGCCTTGCCGGCATCTCGGCGCATTTCGACGCCACCGAAGCGCCGTCCGAGCTCGACGCGGATACCGAAACTGCGTGCTTTCGTGTAGCGCAGGAGGCGATCAATAACGTGCTGCGCCATGCACGTGCCCATAATCTCTGGGTGCGGCTCTACACGACGGGCGGAACCCTCGCGCTTTCGGTGCGCGACGATGGGCGCGGCTTCGACGTCGAGCGCGCGCGCCGGCAGGCGGGCACCGGGTCGAGCCTCGGCCTTGTCGGCATGGAGGAGCGCGCCGCGCTTGCCGGCGGCACGTTGCAGCTACGCGCCGCGCCCGCGCATGGCACCGAGGTGCTGGCGCTCTTTCCCCTGCCCGGGCGCGCGAGCGAGGCGGCGTGACCATTCGGGTGCTGCTCGCCGACGATCACGCACTCGTACGAGCCGGCATCCGCTCGCTTCTCACCGCCATGGCGGAAGTGCGCGTGGTGGGCGAGGCGTCGAGCGGGGAGGAGGCGCTCGAGCTCGCCTCGCGCGAGCATCCCGACGTCGTGCTCATGGATATCGCCATGAAGGGCATCACCGGACTCGAAGCGGCGGCGCGGATGCGCGATCGCGCGCCATCGGTCCGCGTTGTAATTCTTTCCATGCATGCGGGCGAAGAGTATGTGCTGCAGGCACTGCGCGCCGGGGCGGCGGGCTACCTTCTCAAGGATGCGGCCACAGGGGAGCTCGAGCTTGCGCTGCGAAGCGTGATGCGCGGCGAAAGCTGGCTCAGCCCGGCGGTCTCGCGTCAGGTCGTCGAAGGCTATGTGCATCGCACGGGCGGCGACGCGGCCCCGGAAGTGTTAACGGCGCGCCAGCGCGAAGTGCTGCGGCTCGTCGCCGGCGGCAAGAGCACGAAGGAAATCGCTTTCTTCCTCAACCTCTCGGTGAAAACCGTCGAGACGCATCGCGCGCAAATCATGGATCGGCTCGGCATCCGCGACGTCGCCGGGCTCGTGCGTTATGCGCTTCGCACCGGGCTCGTGCCGCCCGACGGCTGACAAGTTCTGACCGTTCTCAGGGATTTCGTAGCGCGGTCCGTGAACGCCCCGATATCGCCCCGCGCGGCCTCTCTCTATCCTCGCCTCCTCATGAATGAAACCGCCCGCCTGCGCAAAGTCGCTATCGCAGATGACAGCCCGGCATTTCTCGCCGCCGCCGCCAACCATATCGCAACCATCCCCGGGTTCACGCTCGCCGGAATCGCAAACAGCGCGCCGCAAGCGCTGGCGCTCGTCGAATCCGCCGCGCCCGACGTGCTGCTCCTCGATCTCGGGCTCGGCCGTAAGCGCGGGTACGAGCTCCTGCAGCAGCTGAAGGCGACGAGCGCGGCGCCGACGATCGTCGCGTTGTCGCTTTTCCATACGCCGGAAGCGCTTGCGGCCGCGAAGCGCGCCGGTGCCGACGCGCTCGTCGGTAAGGAAAGCTTTATTTCGGGTCTGTCGCTCGCCCTCGCCGAGCTCTTTCCAACCGTTTCATAAACACGGTCATTTCCTTTTCCGCTTGGCGGTCGCCCTTGGTGCGCGCCGCCTCGATGCCGCGCGCATACGCGTCGTGCGCTTCGTCAACTTTGCCGGCCTCGGCGAGCGTGCGCCCCAGCGCCTTCCACGCCGCTGAATAGAGCGGATCGCGCTCCACCGCGTCGCGTAGATACTGCGCGGCGCGCGCCGCATCGCCCGCTTTCGCATACTCGAGTCCGAGCGAATAGCGCAGCAGCGCTCCGTCGCGTGGTGTGCCGAGCAGCTTCTCTAGGCTCGAAATCATTGGGCTAAGATAACCCGCCATGAAGATTGCGATCCATACGCGCGATGCGCCCGAGGCGATCGGCACCTATTCGCAGGCCGTGCGCGCCGGCGCCTCGGTCTATGTCTCCGGCCAGATCGGTCTCGATCCTGCAACCATGCAGCTTGCCGAAGGCATCGAAGGCCAAACGCACCGCGTGTTCCGGAATCTCGCCGCGATCGCCGCGGCCTCGGGCCTCGGCCTCGAGAACGCCGTACGGATGACGGTGTACCTCACCGACCTGGCGCATTTCGCGCGCGTCAACGAAATCATGGCGCAGTACGTGCGCGAGCCCTACCCGTCGCGCGCGGCCATCGGCGTGTCCGGTCTTCCGCGCGGCGCGCTCGTCGAGATCGACGCGATCCTTCAGGCGGGGTGAAAAGCGCGGCGCTTGCGAAGCTCGGGCTCGTCTCGCGCTTCGACTTCGTGCTGCACTTGCCGCTGCGTTACGAGGACGAGACCGAGCTTACCTTACCCGAGCGGGCGCCGCCCGGGAAGCCGGTGCTCGTCGAGGCGCTCGTCAAGCGCGCCGAGATCGCCTTCCGACCGCGTCGCCAACTGATCGTTCACGCCGAGGGCATCGTCCTTCGCTTCTTCAATTTCTACGGCAGTCAGCTCAAGCAATTCCAGCGCGCCGCCGAGGACGGCCGCAAGGTGCGGGCTTTCGGCGAGATCCGCGGCGGCTGGTTCGGCGTCGAAATGGCGCATCCGCGCTACCGCATCGTCGGCGACGATGAACCGTTGCCCGAGGCATTGACGCCGATCTACCCCGCGACCGCCGGTGTCTCGCAGGCGCCGCTGCGCGAGAAGGTGCTCGAAGCGCTCGACGCCGGACCGATCGACGATACCCTGCCCGACGAAGTGCGCTTGCGCTATGGTCTCGCGCCCTTTGACGAGAGTGTGCGGCTCTTGCATCGCCCGGCGCCGGAGGTCGATGTCGCCGCGCTTATCGAGCGCACGCATCCCGCCTGGCAGCGGATGAAGTTCGATGAGTTGCTGGCGCAGCAATTATCGATGCGCTTTGCCTACGAGGCGCGCCGGCGTCGGGCCGCGCTGGTCCTGCGGACCGATGGCGCTCTCCTGCGCGCGTTCCTCGCCCGGCTGCCTTTCAAGCTGACACGCGCGCAAACGCGGGCGATGAACGAGGTGCTGCGCGATCTTCGTGAGCCGCATCCGATGCAGCGGCTGCTGCAGGGCGATGTCGGCAGCGGCAAGACTATCGTCGCGGCGATCGCTTGCCTCGCCGCCGCGGACTCCGGCGCCCAGGCGGCGGTCATGGCGCCGACGGAAATCCTCGCCGAGCAGCACTTCCGAAAATTCAGCGAGTGGCTCGAGCCGCATGGCATCCGCCTCGCCTGGCTGCGCGGCGGCTTGCCGCGCAAGGAAAAGACGGCCGCCCTCGCTACGCTTGCGAGCGGCGAGGCGCAAATCGCCATCGGCACGCACGCGCTCGTGCAGGAGGGCGTCGAGTTCGCGCGTCTAGCCCTCGCGGTGATCGACGAACAGCACCGGTTCGGCGTGCAGCAGCGCCTCACGCTTCGCCGCAAGGCCGAGGACACGCTCCCGCATCAGCTCATGATGAGCGCGACGGCCATCCCGCGCACCCTTTCCATGACCTATTACGCCGATCTCGATGTCTCGGTGATTGACGAGCTGCCGCCGGGACGCAAAAGCGTCGCCACGCGCCTCGTCTCGGCGGCGCGACGCGACGAGGTGCTCTCGCGCATTCGCGACGCGTGTGCCGAAGGCGAGCAGGCGTACTGGGTCTGCCCGGTCATCGAGGAGTCGAAGGAGGGCGATGTGCAGACGGCGCTCGACACCTTCGAGCGCCTGATAAAGGAGCTCGCGCCAATCAAGGTGGGCCTGCTGCACGGCCGGCTGCCCGCCGCAGAGAAGGCGGCGGTGATGGATGCGTTCGTACGCGGCGCGATCCAGGTCCTTGTCTGCACCACCGTAATCGAGGTGGGCGTCGATGTGCCGAACGCCTCGCTCATGGTGATCGAAAGCGCCGAGCGTTTCGGCCTCGCGCAGCTCCACCAGCTTCGTGGGCGCGTTGGCCGCGGTTCGAGAAAGAGCGTCTGCATCCTGCTCTTCGGCGAGCCGCTCTCGGAGCTCGCGCGCGAGCGGCTGAAGGTGCTCTACGAGCAGGCCGACGGCTTCGCCATCGCCAGCCGCGATCTCGAGCTGCGCGGGCCCGGCGAGTACCTCGGCGAGCGCCAAAGCGGCACGCCGCTCCTTCGCTTCGCCGACCTCGAGCGCGACGGCGAGCTCATCGCGCAGGCGCGTGAAGCGGCGGGCTTCCTGGCCGAGCGCCACCCTCAGGCGGCACGCGCCCATGTCGCGCGCTGGCTTGGCGCGCGGCAAGACCTGACGCACGCCTGAGTTATCCTAAGTCCGTGGATCTCGCCTTCATCGCAAGGCGTCTGGACGCTTACGAGCGTCTCATCCGTCTCGATAAGCCGATCGGCACGCTGCTTCTTTTGTGGCCGACCTTGTGGGCCGTGTGGCTCGCCGCGAGCGGCCGGCCGAGCGCCCCAATCGTCTTCATCTTTCTGCTCGGCACGCTGCTCATGCGCTCGGCAGGCTGCGCGATCAACGACTACGCCGACCGAGACTTCGATCCGCATGTGGAGCGAACGCGCCTACGACCGCTCGCGGCGCGTGAGATTGCGCCTTGGGAGGCGCTCGCGCTCGCCGGCGCGCTCGCCGCGCTCGCGTTTGGACTGGTGCTCTTTCTCAATCGCTTCGCGGTCGCGCTTTCGTTCGCCGGGCTCGCCATCGCGGCGACCTACCCCTTCACCAAGCGGTTCTTTGCGCTGCCCCAGCTCTACCTCGGCCTCGCTTTCGGCTTCGGCATCCCGATGGCGTACGCGGCGATTCAGAACGAGCTGCCGACCGAGTGCTGGCTCCTCCTAGCGGCCAATATTTGCTATGCCTTCGCTTACGACACCGAATACGCAATGGTCGACCGGGACGACGATGCAAGGCTCGGCATCCGCACGTCCGCCCTCGCTCTCGGCGAATGGGACGTCGCCGCCGTGATGGCGAGCTACGCGCTGATGCTCGCGCTTCTCGCGACGCTCGGCGTTCGCGCCGAGCTCGCATGGCCCTACTACGCCGGGCTCGGCATCGCCGGGCTCATGATGTGGAACCACTGGACGCTCATTCGCGACCGCACCCGGGAAGGCTGCTTCAGGGCATTCCGCCATAACAATTGGGTGGGCGCCGTCATCTTCGCCGGCACCGTCGCGAGCTTCGCGGTCGCATGAACGACGAGACCCAGCAGACGGCGCTCACCCGTTTCGACTTTACGAGCGGCCTCGAGCGCGGCTCGCATCTCACGCTTTATCCGCGCTGCCTCGTGCATCGCAGCGACGCGCACCTCGAGACCGTCCCCTTTGCCCGCGTCACCGCCATCAAGGTGGCTTTCGAGCGCGACGCGCGTCGGCTCGGCTGGGGCGTGGCATTCCTGGTTGTCGCGCTGCTTCTTTTCGCCATTGCCGGTCCCCTCGGCGGCATCGCGCACGGCGCCGCCCAGGAGATGATGGCGAGCGCCCAAGGCGTTGCGCGCGCGCTCTATAGCCTGTTTCGCTTCATCGAGCTGATAGCCGCGCTTCTTCCGGCGGTGGCGCTCGCCTTGGCTCTGGGCGGCACGGCACTCGGCGTCCTGGGCTGGCGCGGCTCGACCACGCTGACGCTGGTTCTTGGCGGCGCCGAGCGTGCGTTTTGCGTGCGCGGCCGCGATACGCTCCTCCTCGATTTCGCCGAGATGGCGACGCAGCGATTAATGGCGAGCGCGCGTTGAGCTACCGCGACCTGCGCGACTTCATCGCGCAGCTCGAGGCCCGCGGCGAGCTAAAGCGCATAGCCGTGCCGGTCTCCCCGCGGCTCGAACTCACCGAGATCTGCGACCGAGTGCTGCGTTCAGGCGGCCCGGCACTTCTTTTCGAGCGGCCAACCGGCTACGACATGCCGGTGCTCGCGAACCTTTTCGGCACCGTGTCGCGCGTCGCTGCGGCGATGGGCGCGAGTGATGCGGCGGAGCTGCGCGAAGTCGGCAAGCTCCTCGCGTACCTCAAGGAGCCCGAGCCCCCGAGCGGCTTGCGCGATCTCTGGGAGAAGTTCCCCGTCTTCCGGCGCGTCCTCGACATGGCGCCGAAGGAGCGCTCGTCGCCGCCCTGCCAGGAGCTCGTGCTCGAAGGGCGCGATGTCGATCTCGCCAAGCTGCCCGTGCAAACCTGCTGGCCCGAGGACGCCGGACCGCTCATCACCTGGGGGCTGACGGTGACGCGCGGGCCGCAGAAGAAGCGCGAGAACCTGGGCATCTACCGGCAGCAGCTGATCGGCCCGAACCGCGTGATCGTGCGCTGGCTCGCCCACCGCGGCGGCGCGCTCGACTATCGCGACCATCTCGCCGTCTCACAAGAACCGTTTCCCGTCGCGGTCGCGCTCGGCGCCGATCCGGCGACGATGCTCGCCGCTGTTACCCCCGTGCCCGACACGCTGAGCGAATACCAGTTTGCCGGTTTGTTGCGCGGAGCGCGTACGGAGCTCGCAAAGTGCATCGCCGCCGACCTGCACGTCCCGGCGAGCGCCGAGATTGTCCTCGAAGGAAGCATTCGGCCCGGCGACACCGCCGAAGAGGGACCTCATGGCGATCACACCGGCTACTACAACGAGGCGGAGCGTTTCCCGGTCCTCACGGTCGAGCGTCTCACGATGCGCCGCGAGCCCATTTATCACTCGACATACACCGGAAAGCCGCCCGATGAACCGGCGATCCTCGGCATGGCGCTGAACGAACTTTTCGTGCCGCTCCTTGTTAAGCAGTTTCCGGAGATCGTCGACTTTTATCTGCCGCCGGAGGGCTGCTCGTATCGCCTCGCCGTCGTCAGCCTGCGCAAGCAATATCCGGGGCACGCAAAGCGCGTCATGTTCGGCATCTGGAGCTATCTGCGGCAGTTCATGTACACGAAGTTCATCATCGTGTGCGACGAGGACATCGACGTGCGCGACTGGAAGGAGGTCGTCTGGGCGCTCGCGACCCGCGTCGATCCGGCGCGCGATGTGCTCATCGCCGAGCGAACGCCGATCGATTATCTGGACTTCGCGAGCCCGGTAGCCGGGCTCGGTTCGAAGATGGGCATCGACGCGACGCACAAGTGGCCCGCCGAGAGCGAACGGCGCTGGGGCCGCCCGATCGTCATGGATGAGTCGGTGAAGCGGAAGGTCGATTCGTTATGGGGCGAGTTGGGCCTCTAGCCGACTCGTAGACCGATTCGAGGAAGGCATCCATCGCCGCGTCGGTCTGCGGCGCGTTCGGATGATTGGCGATCATGACCACCACTTGGCGCCGCCCTTGGCGGTCGAGGACGTACCCGGCCACCGCGCGCGCATCGGACAGGAGGCCGGTCTTGATATGCGCGTTGCCCGCCACCTGCTCGCTCTTCAGGCGCTTTTTCATCGTGCCGTCCGCCGCGACGATTGGCAGTGATGCGATGAATTCCGGCATGACGTTGCTGCGCCATGCGGCAATGAGCAGCGCGCCGAGATGCTCGGCGCTGATGCGCTCGAGGCGCGAGAGGCCGGAGCCGTTCTCGAGCACGAGCTCGGGTGCGCGTATCTTCTTCGCCGCCACCCATTCCCGGATGACGCGCGCCGCATCTTCTGCGCGAGCGGGCGCTCCCGCCATTTCCGCGCCGAGCGTGAGAAAGAGCTGCCGCGCCATCACGTTGTTTGAAAATTTGTTGATGTCGCGCACGATCTCGGCGAGCGGCTCCGATTCGTGCACATAGACGAGCCGCGCCGTCGGCGATACCGTGCCTTCGCGCACGCTGCCGGTCCAGGTGCCGCCCATCTCCGTCCAAAGCTGCCGGATCATCGCGGCGACGTAGTCCTGCGGCTCGTGCAAAGCGACATTCAGCTCGCGCTCGCCGCAGCTAAACGGATACGTGCCGACGAAGCTCGCACTCGGCGGGTGGCTATGGAATTCAGCCTGCACGAGCTCGCGGAACGCGCGGTTGCCGTCGGGACAGGTGCCAGCCGCGATCTTGAGCGTGTTCAGGATCTCGAGCCCGGGCAGCGCCGGCTCCGCATAGATGCGCACGCCCTTGTCCGGCTCGGGGATGAACGTAAAGCGCAGCGACTTGAAATTGACGAGCAGAGCGTCCGGGGTGACGTTATAGGGGCGAAACGCCTCGCTATCGAACGGCGGGTATTGCGCCGGCGCGAAGTAGCTGCGATCGAGAACGACGTCGCCGCGCAACTCGCGCAACCCGCGGCCGCGCAGGCTGCGCAGGAGCATCCAGAAGCTTTCGTAATTGAGCTTCGGGTCGCCGCGGCCGCGAAGCACGAGATCCTCCCCATCGAGGTAGGCCTCGGTCTTCCACCGGTAGGTCGGACCGAGAAGGTCGAGCGCGGCGAGGGTCGTGACGAGCTTCATCGCCGAGCCCGGATTGCGCGGCGTCGCGGCGTTCGCCGCGAGGCTCGCCCGTGCGCTCGCCACGTCTTGCACCCACGCCGACACGGCCGAGGGCGGGACGCCGGCTGCCCGCAGCGCCTGATTCACCTTCGCGGGCAATCCCTGCGCGCAAAGCTTGAAACTGGCGGCGGTCACCGCTATTATTAGCAGTCGTACGAGTTGAGTGCTAAAACGCCTCGGCTCGCAGGGATCTGAGGGTTGGATCATCGCAACCCATTGTAAGACATAGCGTTTTTCCTATTGGGAGCCCGCATGAAAATTCGTCCGTTGCATGATCGTGTCATCGTCAAGCGCATCGAAGAGGAGCGCAAATCCGCAGGCGGTATTGTCATTCCGGATACGGCTGCCGAGAAACCCGACCAAGGCGAAGTCGTCGCCGTCGGCAAGGGCAAGAAGGATGACGACGGCAAGGTCATCCCGCTCGATGTGAAGGTCGGCGACCGGATCCTGTTCGGCAAGTATTCCGGGCAGACGGTGAAGGTCAAAGGCGATGAACTCCTCGTGATGCGCGAGGAAGACATCATGGGCGTCATCGAAGGCGCGTAAGCAAAACCCCACATTAGTTTTAGGAGAGAGAAGCAATGCCAGCCAAAGAAGTACGTTTCCACGAAGGCGCGCGCGCCAAGATGGTTCATGGCCTGAACATACTGGCCGACGCCGTGAAGGTGACGCTCGGCCCGAAGGGTCGCAACGTCGTCCTCGAGCGCTCGTTCGGCGCACCCACCGTCACGAAGGACGGCGTCTCGGTCGCGAAAGAGATCGAGCTCAAGGACAAGTTCGAGAATATGGGCGCGCAGATGGTGAAGGAGGTCGCCTCCAAGACTTCTGATGTTGCCGGCGACGGCACCACCACCGCCACCGTGCTTGCACAGGCGATTGTGCGCGAGGGCATGAAGTTCGTCGCCTCGGGCATGAACCCGATGGACCTAAAGCGCGGTATCGACAAGGCGGTCATCGCCGTGACCGAGGAGCTGAAGAAGGTCTCCAAGCCCTGCTCGAGCTCGAAGGAGATCGCGCAGGTCGGCTCGATCTCGGCCAACGCCGACGCCAACATCGGCAAGATCATCGCTGATGCGATGGACAAGGTCGGCAAGGAAGGCGTGATCACGGTCGAGGACGGCAAGTCGCTCGAGAACGAGCTCGACTTGGTCGAGGGCATGCAGTTCGACCGCGGCTACCTCTCGCCCTACTTCATCAATAACCCCGAGAAGCAGATCGCGGTGCTCGAGGACCCGTACATCCTCCTGCACGACAAGAAGATCTCGTCGATCCGCGAGCTGCTGCCGATCCTCGAGCAGGTGGCGAAGGCTGGCAAGCCCCTCCTCATCATCGCCGAGGAAGTCGAAGGCGAAGCGCTCGCCACGCTGGTCGTGAACAACATCCGCGGCATCCTGAAGACCGTCGCAGTCAAAGCGCCGGGCTTCGGCGATCGTCGCAAGGCGATGCTCGAAGACATGGCGATCCTCACCGGCGGCACGGTGATTTCGGAAGAGCTCGGCCTCAAGCTCGAGAACGCGACGCTGAAGGATCTCGGGCGGGCGAAGAAAGTCGAGGCGGCCAAGGAGAACACGACGATCATCGACGGCGCGGGCGAGAAGAAGCAGATCGAGGGCCGCGTCAAGCAGATTCGCGTGCAGATCGACGAGGCGACTAGCGACTACGACAAAGAGAAGCTGCAGGAGCGCGTGGCGAAGCTCGCCGGCGGCGTTGCGGTGATCAAGGTTGGTGCCGCAACTGAAGTCGAGATGAAGGAGAAGAAGGCCAGAGTCGAGGACGCGTTGCACGCGACGCGCGCCGCGGTCGAGGAAGGCATCGTCCCAGGCGGTGGTGTGGCGTTCATTCGCGCAAAACAAGCGCTCGAAGGCAAGTTGAAGGGCGACAACCACGACCAGGACGCCGGCATCAAGATCGTGATGAAGGCGCTCGAGGAGCCACTGCGCATCATCGTCGACAACGCCGGTGCCGAGCCCTCCGTCGTTCTCAACAAGGTGCTCGAGAACAAGGGCAACTTCGGCTTCGATGCACAAACCGAGGAGTACGGCGATCTCGTGCAGAAAGGCGTGATCGACCCGACCAAGGTGACGCGTACGGCGCTGCAGAACGCCGCCTCCGTTGCCGGCCTCATGCTCACGACGGACGCGATGGTTGCGGAGCTCGTGGAAGAGAAGAAGGCCGGGCCCGGCGGTCACTCGCACGGCATGCC
>JBHELS010000374.1:0-7920 GCA_046263015.1 Burkholderiales bacterium
CCCTTATGAATGCCTCGCACTGGAGCCTGCGCGATGACTACGAGGTGTCGACCGCCGAGCTCGACAGGCTGGTCGACTGCCTGCAGGAGGAGGCCGCGGTTTTTGGCGCCCGGCTGACCGGGGCGGGCTTCGGCGGCGCCTGCGTCGCGCTCTGTCGTGCGGGCGAAGGACTCGCCGCGGCCGAGCGCGCGCTCGAGCGCTATAACGTGGAAGGCCGCGTCGGGCGGCGGCTCGTATGAAGGTGCTGGTCGTCGGCGGCGCCGGCTACATTGGCTCGCACATGACCCTGATGCTCGCCGAGGCGGGCCACGAGGTCGTCGTGCTCGATGACCTCTCCTCGGGGCGGCGCGACGCGGTGATCGGCCCGCGGCTCGAGGTGGGAAGCATCGCCGATGCCGCGCTCCTCGATCGCCTGCTCGCGCGCGAGCGCTGCGACGGCGTCATGCACTTCGCGTCCTTCATCCAGGTCGGCGAGTCGGTGCGCGAGCCCGCGAAGTATTACCGCAACAATCTCGCGAACACGCTCGCGCTGCTCGATGCCATGGTGCGCCACGGCGTGCGGCGCTTCATCTTCTCATCGACCGCGGCGATCTTCGGCAATCCCGAGCGCGTGCCGATCGATGAGCAGGCGGTCGAGCGGCCGATCAATCCGTACGGCCGCACCAAGTGGATGGTCGAGCAGGCGCTTCGCGACTACGACATCGCCTACGGCGTGAAAGCGGTCTGCCTTCGCTACTTCAATGCCGCGGGTGCGGACCCCGAGGGGCGCCTGGGCGAGAACCACGAACCTGAGTCGCATCTGATTCCGCTCGTTCTTCAGGCCGCCTCGGGCCGCCGGCCATCGGTGCAAGTCTTCGGCCGCGACTACGACACGCCCGATGGCACGTGCATCCGCGATTACATCCACGTCGTCGACCTCTGCGCCGCGCATCTCAGCGCGCTCGGGCGCCTGGCGAAAGGCGCGCCAAGCGCCGCCTACAACCTCGGCAATGGCAACGGCTTCTCCGTGCAGGAGGTGATCGACGCCGCGCGCCGGGTCACGGGCCGGGAAATCCGCCTCGCCGAAGCGCCACGCCGGGCGGGCGACGCGCCGCGGCTCGTCGCCGATTCGCGCCGTGCGCGCGCCGAGCTCGGCTGGTCGCCGCGCTACGCCGCGCTCGACGCCATGGTGGCGCACGCCTGGGCCTGGGAGTGCAAGGCGTCGGCGACATAGCGCCCGAGCGCATCGTCGAGCGAAGGCATGAGCGCCGCGCGCCGCGTGCCGAGCGCGCTGTACGCCGGCCGCGGCGCGATGTATCCCAGGCTCGCGCTGGTGCACGCGACGAGCCGCTGCGGCGCGATGCCCGCGCGCTCGGCGGCGCGCGCCGCGAACGCAGCCCAGGTGAGCGGCTCGCCGTTACTCAGGTGCCATACGCCGCTTTCCCCGTCGATGAGAAGGTCGAGGCAGGCGTTCACCAGATCGGGAACATAGGTGGGCGAGACAACGATGTCGTCGGGCGCCGGAAACTCGTAGCCCGCGGCGAGCGCCTTCAGGGCGACCGTGACGAAGTTGAACGCATCCCAGGGACCGAAAAAGGCGCTCGTGCGCACCACAAGCGAGCTCGGATGGCGCGAGAGCACGCGCATCTCGGCCTGCGCCTTGCTCTTGCCATAGACGTTGATCGGGCAGGGCGCGTCATGCTCCTCGTAGGGCACGCGCTTGGCGCCATCGAACACCAGGTCGGTCGAGAACGTGAGAAGCGGCACGCCATGGCGCGCGCAGCCGCGAGCCAGGTTCTCGGCGCCGAGCGTATTTTCACGAAAGCAGCGCTCGCGGTCGTGTTCCGCCTCATCCACGCGCACGTAGCCCGCAGCGTTGATGATCGCCCAGGGCCGGTGGCGCTCGAGCGCTGACTCGACCGAGCGAGGCTCGCCGATGTCGAGCTCGCGTCGCGTAAGGAGCCGGCAGGCAAGCCCGCGCCGCTCGCATACCCGCGCGAACGCGCTGCCGAGCGTACCGGTCGCGCCGGTGACGAGGAGGGGTGCCATGTCGGCCGTTTTCCTGGCGGCCGCCGCAAAGCCCGGCAACGTGACCGGGGCGCAATAGTGGCGTCCCTCGCGTTCCCACCAGCCCGGCCCGGCGAGCACCGGATGGCCGGGCTTCTCGCCCCGGCCGAGCGCTTCGAGAACACGCGCGACCGCGGTCGGACGGGGCGTGCCGCCGCGCACGTCGAAGGCGCCAGGCTCGTAGTAGCCGCGGCACTCCGTGACGAGGCAGTTCCAGTCGTAGGAGCCGAAGAGCGCCCATGCGGTGAGCGCGCGCACATCCGCGCCCGCCTCGCGCGCGGCGAGCGCCGCCTGCCACATCTCGGCATACCAGCGGATTTGATCCTCGCGGGTCGCATCGAGCTGCACCTCAGTCACCGCGAGCGGCGCTCCGTAGCGCTGCCAGGCCTCGAGGAGCAGCGAGCGCAAGCCGCCCGTTGGATGCGACAGGACCCGCGCCGTCTCGATGTCGGCGAAGCGGTGTCGCGCATCGCCGCCGTGGTAGCGCTCGGGGAAGCGCTCCAAGCGCTCGTCGACGTAGCGCTCGCTCGTCACGTAATAGTTGGCGCCGACGATGTCGGGCGGGCAAGGATCGCCGGCGAACGCCTCGAGCTCGGCGGGATCCGCGCCGCACGGGCCGGTGAGCCACGACCATAGCGGGTGCTCGCGCGTGACACGACCGAAGAGCAGGTCCCATCCGAGCCAGCGGAGCTCGTTCGCCGATTGTGCGTAATAGGTGAGGAGCTCGGTGCTGTAATACTTGCCGAGATCGTCGGTCTGGACGAGCTTCGCATGCGGATTCACCCGCCGGATCTCACGCATCGCCGCCGCCACGGCGCGGCATTCATTGAAAAGCGCGGCGCGGAACACCGCCGGATCGCGGCCATGCGGGTACCACAGGCCATAAAGGCCGCTGAAGCGCGCGGTGGTGAGCGGCTCGTTTACCGGCGTATAGAACTCGAGCCAGGGGTAGCGCTCGGCGACCGCGCGCGCGTACTCGGCGAGCTTCGGCGCAAAGCAGGGTGAGACGAGGCTCGTGTGCTCGGGCCCGCTGCCGTGGTGCACGAGCCCGGCGATCGGCACCATGCCGAGCGATCGGATGCGCGCCAGGCGCTCATCCGCCCAGCGCCAGTCGGCGTGGGCGAGACCGTCGGGCGCCGTGCGCTCCCAGAGGACGGGATAACGAAGCTTCTTCACGCCGAGCGCGGCAATGCGCTCGAGATCGCCGTCGCGCGTGGCATGGCCGTTTCGCTCGAGCTGGTTGAAATAGCGCTCGCCGACGCGGTTCACCGTGCATTCGATACCGCCCCAGAGTTCCATCGCGCTCATGCGCGCGCCTCGTCCTGCGAGCCGCGCCTGCCCGCGAGCGCCCGCCGCTCGGGCCGCAGGCGCTCGATCAGCCGCTCGGCGGCCTTGAGCGCGGCGCCGACGCACTGGTCCATGTTGTAGTAGCGATATTGCGCCAGGCGTCCGACGAAGCTCACGTCGCTTTCGCGCTCCGCGAGCGCCTCGTAGCGCTTGAAGAGCGCTTCGTTCTCGGGACGCGGCACCGGGTAGTACGGATCGCCGTCGGCGCGCGGATACTCTCGCACGATCGACGTGCCGGCATGCATCTGCCCGGTGAGGTGCTTGAACTCGGTGATGCGAGTGAACTCGCCCTCGTTCGGGTAGTTCACCGTCCCCACGGGCTGGTGGCGCGGCGTGTCGGGCAGGTGCTCGTGCGCAAACTCGAGCGACCGGTACGGCAGCCGGCCGTAGCAATACGCGAAATAGGCGTCGATCGGTCCGGTATAGACGATATGCCCGGGCGCGAGGCGGCGGCGCGCATCGAAGAAGTCGAGCCCCGTCTCGACGCGAATGTTCGGGTGCCCGAGCATCGCCTGGAAAAGCGCGCTGTAGCCGTGCAACGGCATGAACTGGTAGCGGTCGGTGAAATAGCGGTCATCGCGGTCGGTGCGCGTCGGGATGCGCGCCGCCACCGAGGCCGCGAGCTCCGAGGGATCGAGCCCCCATTGCTTTCGCGTGTAGCCGCGGAAGAATTTCTCATACAGATCGCGTCCGACCGCGTTCAGCACCACGTCCTCGCTCGTCTTCAACGTCGAGCGCGGTTCGCGCACCTGCTCGTAGAAGGCGTGGATGCTCGTCTCGTCGAGCGCAAGGCCGTAGAGGCGGTTCACCGTATCGATGTTGATCGGAATGGGCACGAGCTGTCCGTCGACCCGGGCGAGCACGCGGTGCTCATAGGCTCGCCAATCGGTGAAATTGCTCAGGTACTCGAAGATCCGCTCGCTATTGGTGTGAAAGATGTGCGGCCCATAGGGATGCACGAGCAGGCCGTGCGCATCGAGCCGGTCGTAGGCGTTGCCGCCGACATGCGGCCGCTTGTCGATCACCAGGACCTTGAGGCCGGCGTCGGCGAGCCGCTCGGCCATGACGGCGCCGCTGAAGCCCGCGCCGACCACGAGAACGTCGATCTTTAGCTTCATGGGCATCGTGCTCATGCCGCGGCCCGCGCGGTTTGGCCGAGCACCGCCATGACATCGCGCCGCATGGCGGCGACGATCGCCTCCCAGGTCGAGCGCTCTGCCCGCTCGATGCCGTGGGCGATCACGTCGGGCCGGGGCGCCGCGACCGCGCGCGAGACGCCGCGCACGAAATCCTCGCGGGAATCCGCGAGCTCGACGATCGAGCTGAACTGCCGCACCACGTCCGGCACGGCGGTCGAGACGATCGGCTTGCCGGCCGCCATGTACTCGAGCGTCTTGGTGGGATTGATGTAGCGGGTCGCCTCGTTCAGTGCGAAGGGCATCAAGCAGATGTCGAAGCCCTTGACGAAGCCGGGCAGCGCGGCGTAGGACTGCTGTCCCAGCCAATGCAGGTTCGGCGCTTGCGGCAGCTCGGCCGCGTTCACCTTGGCGAGCGGACCGACCATCGCCACGCTGCCCTCGGGAAACGCCTCGGCGAGGCGCGCGATGAGCGGGTAGTCGAGGCGCTCGTCGATCACGCCGAAGTAGCCGAGCACCGGCCGGGGCAGCTTCGCCAGCGCGGATGGCACCGGCGTCGCCTCGCTCCGCGCGCGAGCGAAGTGCGCCGCATCGACCCCGCAGCCATAGAAGTGCACATTGCGATGGCGCCGCGATTTCGCCTCGAAGAGCTGCTGGCCGCCGGTGAAGACGACGTCCGCGTGCTGCAGGAGGAACGCCTCGCGCTCCTGGATGTCGGGCGGCGCGAAACGGAAGTTCGCGAGCTCGTCCATGCAGTCGTAAACGACGCAGGTTTCGCCGAGCTGACCGATGAAGTCGGGCGCGGTCATCGGCGAGTAGAACCACTGGATCGGCGAATCAAACTCCCCGGCAAGCAGCGGGTGGCGCTCGAGCGCCGCGCGAACCAGCGGCAGCACGATCGCGCATTCGTCATCGACCGGCATGCGCTCGGGCAATATCGGCACGACGCGCACGATTCCGGGCTGCGGCTCGGTGAGCCTCAGCGTGGCTTGCGTGCCTTCGTAGCACGGCTCCTCGAGAAAGAGAACGCGCTGCTCGGCTGCAAGGCGCGAAAAAATCTGCTGCGGGCGCTGCCAGACGAAATCCCAGCGCAGATGGCAATGCACGACGATAGGCGACTGCATAGAGGGTTTTTCCATGCCTTGCCCCGCAGCAAAGGCGTTGCCAATGCCACCGATTCAGTACGTCGGGTCAATACAACCGGGTCGCTATTGTGTTGACCTGCGTTATCCGGACAGCCGCTTTGCTCCAGCCGGGTCGACCGCTCGGCCCCGGCACGCGCTCTGGCAGTCCCGCCGACGTCTTAGGGATTGCGTTAGCGCGAGCTTTCGTCGGGGAGTGACCGACAACGGCGCGCCGGGCACGAGATAGAGCAGTAATTCGCGCCGCGTTGGAAACCGAAGCCGGTCATCTTCAGTCTGTCTAGAGATGGCACGAAAAGCGTTGAACCATGCGCGATGCCGGGCGTGAAGCGATCCGGCGCGCGCTTTTCATCTGCGGCGGCGTCCGCCCGCTCTGCGGGCGGCTCGCGGTGAATGCCGCGACGGTTCACCGCTGGCTCGAGAGCGAAGAGATTCCGCGCGAGGCGCTTCTCAAGGTGATCGCGATCCTGGTCGACGATTACGACGCATGGCGGGCGCAAGACCGGCGTAGCGAGCCCCGCTTAAGAGCAACCGGCGAGCGCCGAGCTCGCGCCCGGGTCGCATGACTACTTAGGCGCCGGCCGAGGACGCGCCAGGCGAGCGGCGCCGCACGCGCTCCTTGTCGCGCGCTAAGCCGCTCAGGAACGTCCCGGCAATTACGACGAAGCAGGAAGCGACCAGGACGAAATAGGCGGCGCGCCAGAAGCGATCCTCGATGACGTGCCAGTCGAGCCCGAGCGCCGCGATAAAGAGCGCGAACACCATGCTCGAGGTTCCGTAGTAAAGCGCGCGCTCGAGGAGAAAGTTGGGATGCGCCTCCTCCCGGGCTTCAAGACCGTCGGCTCCCTCGAGCGCTTTTAGCTCATCGCGATGCTGGATCAGCCGAAGCTGGTCATTCCCCCAGCTCATGAAGTACCAAAGGTCGATCGCCGAGACGAGAAGCGAGGCATGCGCGAGCTCACCGTAGGGCAGAAGGGACACGGTGATCAGGAACGCCGAGCCGTACAGGGCGACCTTCAGGTCGCCCTTCGATTTGTCGTCGAGATGCTCGATCGCCTCCCGCAGGAACGCGATCTGTGCTGCGCGGTCCTCAGACATGGGCTGGGGTGCGGCCGAGCGCCGCGAGCATCACGGCCTCCGGTGCGAGGTGGTGGAGCATGTGTCCGGCGCCCGGCACGACGACGAGCTCGCTCCCGGCGATCTCGCGCTGAAGCCGCATGGAATGCGCGCGCGCGCTGACGTAGCGATCATCGCGCCCGGCGAGCACCGTGGTAGGCACGCGCAGGCGTTTGTAATCCTTGGCCATGGCGCTCACCGCGGGCAGCAGGTAGGCGGCGTCCTCGCCGATCGCGCGCAGCGTCTCCGGGCGCATCACCATCCAGGCGGGAAACGAGCGGAAGCGCCGCGGCACCGGCGCGGGCGCGAAGATGAGCCGCAGCCATGCCGGCCATGCGAGCCGCCCGAGGACCGGCGACACGGTGTAGCGAAGTAACGTGCCGATGCCCGGGATGGCCGGCGGTATGAGAGGCGGCGCATCGAAGCGCAGGCTCGGGTAGTAGAGGCCCGATACGAGAACCAGACGCTCCACCGGGAAGCGCAGCGCATAGGCGAGGGCGATCGAGGCGCCAAGCGAATGGCCGATGAGCACCGGCGCATGGACATCGAGGCGCCGGAGCGCAGCGTGCAGAAGCTCGGCCTGCGCGGCCACGGTCCAGCGGCGGGTGCGCGGCCGGCTCGAGCGCCCGTAGCCCGGGCGGTCGATGGCGATGACGCGATAGTGCTCGGCCGCGCGAGCGACGAGGCCCGAGAGCACGAAGTCGTCGATCATCGAGCCCAGGCCGTGCACGAGCACGAGCGCCGGGCCGCTGCCGCGCTCGACGTAGTGAAGCCGCACGCCCTCGACGTCAATGAAACGGCCACGGATGCGGTGGCGGCGCTCCGCCTGCCGCGAGCGGACCTGAACGAAGGCCGCCGCCGCGCAGGCGAGAGCGCTCAGGGCGATTAGGGCGTGGCGGCCGCGCATGCGCCCGAGCGCACGCAAGCGGCATTCCTAAAGAACCATGGTTCGCTACGCGAAGCTCGCGCGGGCTCCGCCGCCGTGCCTATTGACGAGCGAGCGACGCCCCGAGGAGCGTGCGCGGCTCGCGCATAGGTCGTACGGATCGTCGCCTCACTGCGTCATCCCGCGCGGACTACGAAGGCGGCAGCGCCTCCGGTGCGCCGCTCAAAGAAAGTCCCGCATCCTTGCG
>JBHELS010000375.1:0-15277 GCA_046263015.1 Burkholderiales bacterium
GCCGTTTACACCTTCGCGCACCGGCGCCCATCCTGCGACCTTGTAACGCTTGTCTGACGCCAGCGGCTTGCCCCAGAGCCGCAAGTCCGAAATGCGCGAGCCTATTCTGGCCACCGGCGCGATGGCATAAGTAAGCCGGCCTACCCGGACCATATCGCCTCCCTGCTGCAGATACGGATCCGGATTGAAGAGATTGTCTGCGATGTCTTCGAGGATGGCTTTGATGTCGGCGCCGGTCAGCATGGTTACGGTTACTTGCGGGTAAGTAATCGCCGTTTGTGCCATCACGTCCTCCAAGGTGATGGAATCCCCTGGTAAGAGACTTGGTCCCCAGCGGAAGCCTGGCGAGAACGCGATGTCAGTCTCTTTCTCTTCGATGAGAGCTTCCAGGATGAGCTCGTCGAACGTCCCGTTGAAATTGCCGCGCCGGTAGAGAAGGCCATTCGTATGCGCCAGCACGTCACCCAGTCGTGCGGCGAAGGGCGCGCGTGCGCGCTCGATGTACGCCGACATCGCGGCGTCCGCGACCAACAGGTTCGTGAACACGGGAAGCAGCCGATAGCGATAGTCGCGCATGCCCGCTTCGCCGACGTCGAGATCGAGCACGCCTACAAACTTGCCATGCGAACCGGCGTTGGTGACAAGCGTCTTGCCGACGAGCACGGGAACCGGTACACCGTCATGCGTATGGCCGCCGAGGATCGCATCGAGGCCGCGCACGCGACTTGCGAGCTTGAGATCGACGTCCATGCCGTTGTGCGAGAGAAGCACGACCGCTTTTGCGCCCTTTGCGCGAAGCTCGTCGATGAGCTTCTGTACTCGTACTTCCTGGATGCCGAAGGACCAGTCGGGAAAGCGATGGCGCGGGTGGGCGATCGGCGTATACGGAAACGCCTGGCCAATGATGCCGATCGGCACGCCGTTGGGCGCGGGTAAGGCGTAGGGCGCGAAAACCGGGTCCTCGAAATCGACGGTACGCACGTTGTGCGCGAGGAATTCGATCGGCGCGAGCTCCTTGACGGCGGCGACCATGCGCTCGGCGCCGTACGTGAATTCCCAGTGCCCAGTCATGTATTGCACGCCGAGAAGTTTCTGCGCGCCGATCATGTCGGCGCCTTCGGTCCAGAGCGCCGTGGCCGAGCCTTGCCAGCTATCGCCGCCATCGAGGAGCAGCGAATGCGGCCGCGAGCCGCGAAGCCGCTTTACGAGCGTCGCGAGATGCGCATAACCGCCCATACGGCCAAAGCGCCGCGCCGCGGCTTCGAAATCGAGGTGCGTAAAGGCATGCGCGGCCGCCGTGCCGCGTGCGATGCTGTAGTGCTTGAGAAATCCCTCACCGACGAGATGCGGCGGTCGCCCGTTGCCCAGATTGACGCTCGGCTCTCGAAAATGCACGGGGAGGAGCTGAGCGTGCACGTCGGTGATGTGCAGGAGCGAAACGTTGCCGAACGGCGGCAGCTCGTACAGCTCATCGGCAGCCTGCGCCTCGCTCGTGCCGGCCCGCAGTTGGGCGCCCGCCGTCGCGGCGAGTGCGAGAAACCGGAGAAATTCGCGCCGATGCAATGCTACTGGTTCACCGGCGACGCCGGATCCAGCAGCAGTGCGACGAGGTCCTTGATCTGCTGCTCGGTAAGCGTGCCGGAGTAACCCAGGCGCGGCATTTGGGAGCAGGCGTTGTACGCCTTGGCATTATAGATCTTGCCGTAGATGTAGCGCTGGGCTTCGAGGCTCGCGCCGCGCAGTTTGCCGAAGCGGCTCAGGCTAGGGCCGATCGTGCCGAAGGACGTTTCCTTCGGCGAAAGTTGATGGCAGTTGTAGCAGCCGCCGCCCTCTTGGACGCCGGGCTTGTCGCTCCACATGGAGCCGCGACCACTTTGCGCGATCTTCTCGCCATTCTTCCAGTCGCCGATGAGGCTTCCGGAAGGAATGACGATCGTCTTCATCTGATCCGCTTCTAGCGCCTTCGCAAGCTCAAGCGGCGGCTTGTCGCGGGATTCGGTGCAGACGCGCTGCAGGGCATCCTGCACGACGCGCTCCATGGTGGCCTGGCCGCGCGCGTGGAAGTCTCGCTGCAGGACCCCCGTCACATCCTGCGCGCTCGGCTCGGCCCGGACGGCTGAGGTGACGAAGAACACTAGCGCGAGCGCTGTCCTTGTCATCGCTTCGTGCCCGGGCCGCGGTAGGGTTCGCCTTCCGCTGTCACCGTGAGAAACGTGATGAGCGCGATCGTCGCATCGGAGCTGAATAATGGCTCAGGCATGCGCATCTGGCGATAGCAATCGTTCATGCGCCATTGCAGCGTCTTAAAGGTGCTGTTCGACACGCGGTACGCCGGCCAGGTGGCGATGAGCGCGCGGGTGTACTTCGGCTCGGTGAGGACGGGCAGTTCGGACATGCGGATGCGCCTGCCCTCTTCGCCGTGGCAGGAAGCGCACGAGAAATCCCAGCTGCCGGCGCGGTGAAAGAAGAGCGCTTTTCCGAGCGCGTACGCTTCCTTCTCTTTCAGGTGCGATTTGCCCGGCGCGATCTTCATGCCGCGTGACTGGCCCGCGATGTAGGCGGAGAGGTACTCCATCTCGGAGGCTTTGTCTTCGTTGCCGAAAACACGCTTCGTGGCCTCCGCGGTAGTGCGGCCCTGGAGGGTGGTCATGCAGTAGAGGAGCCGCGTCTCGAGGTCCATCACCCGATCGGCATCCTGGAAGTAGCGCGGGAGCGCGGCATAGGCTCCTTTCAGCACTCCTGGACCCTTGCCGAGGTCGCACTGCTCGAGAGATACGTTCCTCGGCCCTTGTTTTTTCTTCCACAGCTCTTCGCCTGTCAGCTCGAAGAGCTCAACCGGACTGCCTTCCGCGGTCATTCTCTGATAATCGGCGAAAAGCGACTGTTGCGCGAACGCCGGCGCGATCGCCAGCGCAACCGCGGCGCCCAAGGCAAGCCGCCTCACGCCACCGCCGCTTCGGTGCTGTTCGACTCACCGTGATTGTCGAGCCAGCTTACTTCGATCTTGTCGCCCTTTGCGCCGCCCTTCAGGCGAAAAGAGAACACGGGATTTCGAGAAACCGCCTGGCTGATCTGCGCCTCCACCACGTTCTTGCCGTTCACCTTGACGGTGAGGTTTTGAATGAAATGCATGGGCACGAGCTTGCCGTCCGGGTCCTTGCGCTGTCCCGTCTCCATCGGATGAGTCATCAGCACGCGGATATCGGTATATCCCTGCCCGAGTATCGCGCGCATCTTCATGGGTCCTGCCGCCATTTGAGATGTCTCCTAGCCGCCGCAGCCGCCGATCGTGACCTTCACTTCCTTGGTCGCGGAATAGTATCTGCCGCCCGCCTCGGCGAGCACCCGGATGTCCGAGGTCTCGCCCATCTTCACGTTCACCTTGACGAAAGGCAGCGCGCCTTCCTTGAAATCGAAGCGCGCGACGAGGGGGAAGGGGTTCTTCTCGATGACGACGATGAGCGCGGTCGTGCCGCCGATCGCGCTCGAGATCTCGATCGGCACCACGGCGCCGTTCTCGGCGATTTGCGGCGCCTCGATCGTCAGGTCGGTGCTGGGCGTCGCGTTTGCGATGCCGAGGGTTTTGAGCGCATCGCCGGGCGTCTTGGCGCTGAAGGCCTCCTTGTTCCAGGCGGCGAGCGCGCCAAGCGGCCGCACGACGGCGAGGGTAAGCGCGGCGAGAAGCGCGCGGCGTAGTCGGTTCATGTCTTGGTCTCCGCGGGACCGCTATTTTAGCGGCCGTGGCGGCGGAATACCCCTGAGCGGCCTCCGCTTTTCTCTTCCAGCCGCACGTTCTCGAGCGTCATGGCGCGATCGATCGCCTTCACCATGTCGTAGATGGTGAGTAGTCCGACGGCGGCGCCGGCAAGCGCCTCCATCTCGACCCCGGTCGGCCCGCGGCACTCGACCCGCACCTCGATGCGAATGGCGCTCGGCCGCCGCTCGAGCGTGAAGTCGACCGTGATGCGCGAAAGCGCAAGCGGATGGGCGAGCGGTATCAGCTCGGCAGTGCGCTTCGCGGCCTGAATGGCGGCGAGGCGCGCCACGCCGAGGACATCGCCCTTCTTCGCGCTGCCCGCCGCGATGGTCTTAAGCGTCGAGGGCTGCATGGTGATTCGCCCCGAGGCGACGGCGACCCGGCGTGTCGCCGGTTTCTCGCCGACATCCACCATGTGGGCCCGGCCTGCGGCATCGAAGTGGGTCAGCTTCTTAACGGAGGCCGCCATGGCGGGCGATATCATAGCCGGATGCGTTTCGCCGCCTGGACGCTCGCTGCGGCCGTCGCCCTTTCGCCGCGTGTCTTCGCACAGTCGCTGCCTGATCTCGGCGGCACGGGCGACGTCGCGCTCTCGCCGCAGATGGAGCGCCGGATCGGCGAGAGCATCGTGCGCGACATCCGCTTTCGCGATCCTCAGTATCTCGACGATCCCGACGTCGCCGACTACCTGGCGTCGCTGGGCGCGCGGCTCGCACAGGCGAATCCGGCGGCACGCCAGGATCTCGAGTTCTTCGCCATGCGCGACCACACCGTGAACGCGTTCGCGCTTCCGGGCGGCTTTATCGGCGTGAACACCGGACTCATCACTACGGCGGAAACGGAATCGGAGCTCGCCTCGGTGCTCGCGCACGAAATCGGCCACGTCTCGCAGCGCCACATCGCGCGCATGATCGCGCAGCAGCAACAGCTGCAGATGCCAATGATGGTGGCGCTCGCCGCGGCGATCCTGCTTGGCCGCTCGCGGCCCGACCTTGCCGCCGGAGCGGCCGCCGCGGCTCAAGGCGCCGGCATCCAGGCCTCGCTCGCCTACTCGCGCGACTTCGAGCGCGAAGCCGATCGCATCGGCCTGCAGACGGTGCAGAACGCCGGGTTCGACTCGCGCGCCATGGCCGCCTTCTTCGAGAAAATGCAGCGCGCGACGCGTGTCGGCGACGACGGCACGCTGCCGGGATATCTGCGCACCCACCCCGTGACCACTGAACGCATTGCGGATGTGCAGAACAAGGCGGCCGCCATGCCTTATCGCCAGCACCCGGATTCGCCCGAATTCCAGCTCGTGCGCGCGAAACTCCGCGCCGACTCGGGCGACCCACGCGAGGCGGCGGCGAGCTTCGAAGCCGCGCTTCACGAACACCGCTATGCGAGCGAGGCGGCCGCGCACTACGGCTTCGCCTCGGCGCTGCTACGCGCCGGCCGGGTCGGCGACGCCGAAAAGGAGCTTGGTCGCCTGCAGTCCTCCGGGATTGCAAGCCCGATGGTCGAGACACTCGCCGCCCGCATCAAAACGGCCTCCGGCGATACGGCGGGCGCGAATCGCATTTATGCCGATGCGCAGAAGCGCTATCCGTATTCGCGGGCGATCGCGTATGCCTACATCGATTCGCTGCAGCAGGCGGGGGCGAACGATACCGCGCTCGCCGCGCTGCGCGACACGCTCAAGCTCTACCCCCGGGACGCACGTCTCTATGGCATGCAAGCGAAGACCTACGCCGCGCTCGGCAAGCGCCTCCTGCAGCACCACGCGCAGGGCGAGGCGTATGCGCTGCAGGGAAGCTTGCCGGCCGCGATCGAGCAGCTGCAGCTTGCCCGTAGGGCTGGCGACGGCGACTTCTATCAACTCTCGATGGTGGATGCGCGCCTGAAGGAGCTGCGCGCTCAATACGCGACCGAGATGAAGGACGCGAAGCGCTAGGCTCGGCGGCTACTTCTGCGCCGGCTCGTAATACGCCTCGTAGAGTAGGTCGAACGTTTTCTCGGCCTCGGCGACGAGTTCCTCCAGCCTGGCCGAGCGGCGCACCGCGCCCTGCAGCAGCGTTTGCACGCCCGCCGCCTCGGCCACCGCATCGCCGCCCATCTCCAGGAAGTGCACGATGCTGCCGATTTTCGCGAGCGCCGGATTCGAAGCGAGGTTCACCTTCGCGAGAATCTCCTCATACGCAGCACGGCTCGCCGTGGCAGCGAAATGCGCGCCCTCGAAGGCGAAACTGAGCGCGCCGCGCGGCGCGTCGTCGGCCTTCTCGAGCCAGGCGAGCCTGCCCTCCGGATCGACGAAGCGCCGAATCAGCCAAGCGCACGCAAGCCGGTCCGCCCAGAGCGGCGTTTTTGTCGCCCAGAGCCGGCCGACCAGCTTTTCGCTCTCGGCGATGGCAATCGGCTCGGAGGCGAAGAGCAGCTTCTTCACCTCGCGATCGACTTCGGCGAGCGCGCGCTCGGCGCGTTGCCGCGCTTCGCTCGGGAAGAAGTCGAGCGCGGCAATTCCTTCGAAGTCGCGCCGTTGCTTGTGTAGCACGCGTGATATCGCGCTCGGATCGGAATGGCCAAAGCCGACCCGCAGGCTCAGCACCGTCTTGATCAAATCCTCATAGCGGGCGCTACGGTCGAATAGGTGCTCCAGCCTTTTTTGTTGCACGCGAGAAGCGGCGACGAAGGAGAGCACATACGCCGTGCCGGCGCTCTTCGCGATGTGATCGGAGAGCGCGTCGAGCGCCTGGCGGTTCGGGGCGCTGTCGGGGAGAAGGTAGGCGCCCTCCCGCATCACCGCCGCGCCGAGCGATTCCAGCGTCCGCAGCACGCGCATGCGTGCCGCCGGATCCTCGGTCGGCAGCTGCGCAATCGTCACGAGCCAGGCGGCCATAGGCGGCTGGCATCTTATACTGTGAGCGCCATGGACTTCGACAAAGAACTCGACACGCGCGGCCTCAATTGCCCGCTGCCGATCCTGCGGACAAAGAAGGCGCTTGCCGAACTGACCTCCGGCCAGGTACTGAAAGTCGTCGCCACCGATCCGGGGGCGGTGAAGGATTTCCAGGCCTTCTCGCGCCAGACCGGACACGAGCTTCTCGCGCACAACGAGGAGCGCAAAGAGTTCGTGTTCTTCATGAGGAAAAAGTGACGCCCATCGCCGGCGCGCTCGCGCTCCTCGTGGGCGGGGGGGCGACCCTGGCGGCGGATGCGACGTTCACCGTAAAGTTGCTAACACCCGAGACGGCGCTAAAGGCGGCGCAGGCGGCGCTTGAGCGCTGCCGCGCGAACGGGTTCCAGGTGAGCGTCGCGGTGACCGATCGCATGGGGGTCGTGCAGGTGCTTCTGCGCGATCGCTTCGCGGGCCCGCATACGCCCGACATGGCGACCGCCAAGGCGTATACGGCTGGCAGCTTTCGCACCAACACCACCGAGCTTGCCGAGCTCACGCAATCGGGCAGGCCGCAGAGCGGCATTCGCGGCCGCCCCGGCGTCGCCGCCGTCGGCGGCGGTCTCATGATCGAGGCGAGCGGTTCCCTGGTGGGCGCGATCGGCGTCTCGGGGGCGCCCGGTGCGCGCGAGGATGACGCGTGCGCTGCCGCCGGCATCGCGGCGATCCGTGAGGACCTCGAGCTGTAGGGAATTTCACGGACGCCGCGCTTCGAGCTTCGGCGACTAGGCGATTCACGCCACTATGGAATAATCGGTCGCATGCTCGCGCGTTGGATCCGCTTCGGGCCGGCGGCGCAGCGTGAGTTCGACGCTGCGTACACGGCGCTTTCGCTCCTGCAGCCGCAGAAGGCGGTGCCGATCCTTCTCTGGTCGGAGGAGGCGGCGCGCTATCCTTTCGCGCTCATCACGCCGCGGCGCCTCGCACCCGGCCGCAAGGATCGCTGGCTCTCCTGGGGCCTCGCCGCCGCGGTCGCCACCTATCGGCAGTTCCGCGTTCCCGCGTATCTCGACGGCGAGATCTACCTGCACGGACGCGACATCGCGCAAACGCGCGTCGTAGCGCTCGGTGAGTGCGTGGTCATCGCCTCGAGCTTCCTCATGCGCTTTCCCGGGAGTTGCGTCGCCACGCCGTCCTTCGAGCTCGAGCAGGCGTTTCGCCTTCGCCTCGAAGCTCAGCACGGCTGGAGCTTCGAGTTCTCGTGGCCGAGCCCGCGCGAGAACCAGCTTATTTCCGCCCGCGCAGTTTCCTAAGCTGTTCCTGCAGCTTGGCGAGCTCGGCCTCCCGGTCCGCGAGGCGCTTTCGCTCCTGCGCCACCACCGCGGCCGGCGCCCGCTCGACGAACGAGGCGCTCGCGAGCTTCGCTTTCGATTTTGCGATCTCGTCGCTCACGCGCTTGCTCTCCTTCGAGATGCGCTCGCCTTCGGCGGCGGGATCCACTTCCTTATAGAGCATCAGGCGCGTCTCGCCGACGACCGCTACGGGCGCCGGCGAGTCCGGCAGCGCCGGCACTACCTTCACCTCGCTTAGCCGCGCCAGCGCCCGTACCGCCGCGAGCGCCGCGTTGACGTCCGACACGGGCGGCGCGGCGGTGGCGAAGAGTGGCAGGCGCTCTCCAGGCGCGAGCTTCGCTTCGGCGCGCAGGTTGCGCGTCGCCATCGTCCATTCCTTGAGTACCGCCATGTCGCGCTCCGCCGCCTCGTCGATCTTCTCGGGCTGCGATTGCGGATAGCGGGCGAGCATGATCGTGTCGCCTTTTTTTCCGGCGAGCGGCGCCACCTTCTGCCAGAGCTCCTCGGTAATGAACGGGATAAGCGGATGTGCAAGCCGTAGCGCGGTCTCGAGCACCCGCACGAGCGTGCGCCGCGTCCCGCGCTGTACCGCTTCGTCGGCATCCTGCAGTTGCAGCTTGGCGAGCTCGACGTACCAGTCGCAGTACTCGTCCCATACGAACCGGTAGATCGCGCCCGCCAGGTTGTCGAAACGATACCCGGCGAAGCCCTGGGCGACGTCCGCTTCCACGCGCTGCAACTCGCTCGTGATCCAGCGGTCGATGAAAGAAAGCTTGACCGGCCGCCCTTCATCCACGCCGCAGTCCCGGCCCTCCGTGTTCATAAGCACGAAACGCGTCGCGTTCCACAGCTTGTTGCAGAAATTGCGGTAACCCTCGCAGCGGCTGAGATCAAAGTTCAGCGTGCGCGAGAAGCTCGCGAGCGACGCGAAGGTGAAGCGCAATGCGTCGGCGCCGAACGCCGCAATGCCGTTCGGAAAATGCGCACGGATGTACGCCTCGATCTTCTGCTTGTGCTCGGCGCGCAGCAGCCCGACGGTCGACTTCTCCAGCAATTTTCCGTGCGAGATGCCGTCGATCAGATCGAGCGGATCGATGGTGTTGCCTTTGGACTTCGACATCTTTTCGCCCTCGGCGTCGCGCACGATGGCGTTGATATAGACGTGCCGGAACGGGAGCTTGCCGGTGAAATGCAGGCTCATCATCACCATGCGCGCCACCCAGAAGAAGATGATGTCGAAGCCGGTGACGAGCACGGAGGAGGGCAGAAACACCTCCAGGTCCTTGGTTTTTTGCGGCCAGCCGAGCGAGCTGAAAGGCACGAGCGCCGACGAAAACCAGGTATCGAGCACGTCCGCGTCGCGGCGCAGAGACTTGCCGCCCGCCAGGGCGCGTGCGGCCGCTTCGTCGCGGGCGACGTAGGCCCTGCCCGCCTCGTCGTACCACGCGGGGATCTGGTGACCCCACCAGAGCTGGCGCGAGATGCACCAGTCCTGGATGCTCTCCAGCCATTGACGATACGTGGTGGTCCAGTGTTCGGGGAGGAACTTGAGCTCGCCGCTCGTGGCGGCTTCGAGCGCCGGCCGCGCAAGCTTTTCGGTGGCGACGAACCATTGATCGGTGAGCATCGGCTCGACGATCTCGCCCGTGCGGCCCGAGCGCGGCACGCGCAGCCGATAAGGTTTCTCGGCCGCGAGCAGATCTCGCGCGCCGAGATCGGCGAGGACGCGCTTTCGCGCTTCGAAGCGATCGAGGCCGCGGTAGGCGGCGGGCGCGTTCTCGTTCAGGCGCGCATCGAGGGTCATGACGCTGATCGGCTCGAAGCCGTGGCGTTTGCCGACCTGGTAGTCGTTGAAGTCGTGGCCCGGCGTGATCTTCACCGCGCCGGTACCGAACTCGCGATCGACATAGTCGTCCGCGATCACCGGAATGGTTCGCTCAGTGAGCGGCAGCTTGACGCGTTTGCCGACGAGCGAGCGGTAGCGCTCGTCCTGCGGGTGCACCGCCACGGCGACGTCGCCGAGCATGGTCTCGGGCCGCGTGGTGGCGACGACGAGCGAGGCGCTGCCATCTTCGAGCGGATAGCGAAGCTCCCAGATGCGCCCGTCTTCCTCCTCGCTGTCGACCTCCAGGTCGGAGACCGCCGTGCCGAGCACCGGGTCCCAGTTGACGAGGCGCTTGCCGCGATAGATCAGTCCCTCTTCGTACAGGCGCACGAACACCTCGACCACGGCGCGTGACATTTGCGCGTCCATGGTGAAGTAGCCGCTCTCTCTCCCTTCGCTGTCGGCGTAGGTCCAGTTCGCCGAGGCGCCCAGGCGTCGCATTTGCCGCGTGATGGTCGAGCCCGATTGCTGTTTCCACTGCCAGACGCGCTCGATGAACTTCTCGCGGCCGAGCGCATGCCGGTTCGTGCGCTCCTGCTCGAGCTGGCGCTCGACCACGATCTGCGTGGCGATGCCGGCGTGATCGGTGCCGACAACCCAGTTCGTATTGAGGCCGCGCATGCGATGGTAGCGGATGAGCGCGTCCATCAGCGTCTGCTGGAACGCGTGTCCCATGTGCAGCGTCCCGGTGACATTGGGCGGTGGAAGCTGAATGCAGTACGCGGGGGTGTCGTGGTCGCGATGCCGGAAATAGCCGGCCGCCTCCCAGCGCTGGTACCAGCGCTCCTCGATCGCCGCGGGGTCGAAGCTCTTGTCGAGCACTACTGGGCGTCGGGTCGGGACGCGCGCGCCAACGAAGCAGCCAGCGCTTCGCGCACCGTCTTGCCCACCGCCGCCGCGAGATCGGCGCGCACCCCCTCGAGCGCCTGTCCGAGACGCGTCTCGATCACGCGCTCCACCTCGGGCGCAAGTCGCGCGAGCACCGCGCCCTCGAGCTCGCGCGAGAGCGCCTCGAGCGATGACGCGTCCATTGGCGGACGCGGCCGGCGAACTTCGCTCACCACATCGGTCAGCACGGGTACCTGAACGTCGTGCTCGGGCTTAGCCATTGGCTTTGGCGAGATCGTGGTTGCTGATGGCGTAACCGCGCGCCTTGTACTCGCGATAACGGTTACGCCCGGCTTCGCGCTCGACCTCGTCGGTGCCGACGACTTCCACGAGCCGCTCAAAACGCGCGTAATGCGGAGGACATTCGGCGGCCAGGTTGACGAGGACGCGCACATCGGCTGGGGCCTCGTCGTCTCGCGCGATCAGCACCGGTGTCGCCGGCGCGAGCGCATCATCGCTCGCGCAATGTGGCACGAAGCCGGTCGCGGGCGAGGTCCACATCAAGCGGTCGAGGCGCGAGGCGACCTCGGGCTCCGGGGCATAGATGAGCAGGCGCTCGCCGCGCGCCACGATTTGCGCCGCCAGCCGGCAAACGGCTTGCAGGCGCTCCTCAGCGTTGAAGTGGAATTCCACGCTCGTCACGAGGGGGTTACGCCTTGTTCCTATTTGCGACCCGCATGCCGCAGCGCAAAGCGCACGAGGAGCGGCACCGGTCGGCCGGTCGAGCCCTTGTCGCGGCCGCCGCGCCAGGCGGTGCCGGCAATGTCGAGGTGCGCCCAGCGCTGCTTGCGCGTGAAGCGCGCGAGGAATGACGCGGCGGTGATGCTGCCGGCCGGACGGCCGCCGATATTCGCGAAGTCGGCGAAGTTCGAGCGCAGTTGCTCCTGATAATCCTCCCAGAGCGGAAGCTGCCAGACGCGGTCCCACGCGTCTTCACCCGCGTCGCGCAGCTCGTCGGCGAGCTTTTGATCGTTGGCGAAGAGCCCGGTCGCAACATGGCCGAGCGCAATCACGCAGGCGCCGGTGAGTGTGGCGATGTTCACCACCGCGGCCGGCTTGAAGCGCTCGGCATAGGTCAGCGCGTCGCACAGGATGAGACGCCCTTCGGCGTCGGTATTGAGGATCTCGACCGTCTGGCCGGAGAGCGTAGTGACGATGTCGCCCGGCTTCACCGCATGGCCGCCGGGCATGTTTTCGCAAGTCGGAATGATGCCCACGACGTTCACCGGCGCCTTCATGCCGGCGAGCGCCCTGATCGCGCCGAGCACCGAGCCCGCGCCCGACATGTCGTACTTCATTTCGTCCATTTCCGCCGCGGGCTTGAGCGAGATACCTCCGGTATCGAAGGTGATGCCTTTGCCGACGAGCGCGAGCGGCGCCGTGCTCTTCGCCGCGCCGAAATAGCGCAGCACGATCAGCTTCGGCGGCTCGTGCGACGCCTTGGTGACGGCAAGGAAGGCGCCCATGCCGAGCTTCTCCAGGTCCTTGCGCTCCAGTATTTCCACCTCGAGCTTGAACTCGCGGGCGAGCTTCTTCGCCTGATCGGCGAGGTAGGCGGGCGTGCAGATGTTGGACGGCAGGTTGCCGAGCGTGCGCGCGAGATCGGCGCCGTCCGCCGTGGCTTCAGCTTCCGATAGCGTGCGCTCGAGCTCGCCGTTCGGCGAAAGCGGCAGCGTCACCTGCGCGAGCGCAGGTGCCGGGCTTTTTTTCTGCGACTTCATCTCGTCGAAACGATAGAAAGCTTCGCGCGCCGAAAGCACCGCCTGGCGCACGTTCCAGCTGAGCGGCCGCCCGTTCACCTTGCCGTCGACGAGAAAGAGGGCGGCATCCTTCGCGCCGAGCTCGCGCAGCGTGTTCGCCGCGCCGCGCAGCGATTCGCGATAGGCGCTCTCGCCGAACTCCTTCTTTGGGCCAAGACCCACCAGCAGGACGCGCTCGGCGGCGACGTTCGCGAGCCCGCGCAAGAGCACGCTCGAGCCTGCTTTGCCGGAAAGATCCGGGAGGGCTGCCTTGAGCGCCCCGCGCGAGCGCTCGTCTACGCGGCGTGCGGCGGCGGTGAGCTCCTTTTCTGCATACACGCCGAGCACGACGCAGCCCGCTTTCGCCGCCTCTGGCGAGAGCGCGCGTATGCTAAATTCCATAGCGAAAGTATCGCATGATCTTCCACCGGGCGCTCCTCCGCGAATTCGCGAGCCTCGCGGGCGCCGTGTTCATGGCGCTCTTCGCCATCGCGCTCACCACGCAGTTGATTCGCCTGCTCGGCAAGGCGGCGGGCGGCTCGATACCGACCGATGCGGTGCTCGCCTTTCTCGGTTTCTTCGCGCTCGGCGCGCTGCCCGTGCTGCTATCGCTGACCATGTTCATCTCGGTGCTCATGACGCTCACGCGAAGCTGGCGTGACTCCGAGATGGCGATCTGGTTCGCCTCGGGGCTGCCGCTCACGGCGTGGCTGAAGCCCGTGATGCTCTTCGCCCTGCCGCAGATCGCGGTGATCGCGGCGCTTTCGCTTTTCATCTCGCCGTGGGCGGCGCAGATGGCGGCGCAATACTCTTCCAAGCTCGAGTCGCGCGACGACGTCTCGCGCGTCACGCCGGGCGTCTTCGGCGAGACCTCCAACAAGGAGCGCGTTTTCTTCGTCGAGTCCGTGTCCGGCCACACGAACGAAGTGCAAAACGTGTTCGTCTCCTCCGTGCAGCAGGGAAAGGGCGGCGTCAGCATGAGCAGAAGCGGCCGCACGGAAACGGCGCCGAACGGCGATCGCTTCATCGTCCTCGAGCAGGGCCGGCGCTATGAGGGCTCGCCCGGCGACGAGCAGTACCGGGTGACCGAGTTCGACCGCTACGCGGCGCGCATCGAAAGCCGCGAGAACGTGGAGCCCGCGCGCAACCAAAAGAACCTCCCCACCTGGGCGCTCATCTCGACCCCGTCGAAGGAAAACCTGGCCGAGCTCGTCTGGCGGATCGGCATCCCGGTGTCGGCCTTCATACTGGTTCTGCTCGCGATTCCGATGAGCTTCGTCAACCCGCGCGCCGGCCGTTCAGCGAATCTTCTCTTCGCGCTCCTCACCTACATGGTGTATTCGAACCTGCTTTCGGTAAGTCAGGCGCGCGTCGCGCAGGGCAGGCTCGAGTTCTCGCTCGCCATCTGGCTCGTGCACGCCGGCATGGTGCTCCTCCTCCTCGTGCTCTTCGCGCAGCGCATGCAGCTCATCAAGCTGCGGCTTGGCAAATGACGCCGCGGCCCCGGACTCTCGAGCGCTATCTCGCAAGCCAGATCTATGCCGCGAGCGGCTTCGTGCTCGTCGGCTTTCTCGCCCTCTTTGCGTTTTTCGATCTGATCGGCGAGCTTGGCGACCTCGGCAAAGGCGAGTACGACCTGCGGCAGGTGTTCACCTTCGTGCTGCTCAACGCGCCGGCCCACGCCTACGAGCTCTTTCCGATCGTCGTCCTGATCGGCACGCTCTACGTGCTTGCCCACCTCGCGAGCAACTCCGAATACACGGTGATGCGCGGATCGGGCTTCTCGCCCGCGCGCGCGGCGGCGACCCTCTTCAAGATCGGCATGGCGTTCGTCGTCCTCACCTTCGTCATCGGCGAATGGATCGCGCCGCACGCGGAGGAGGCGGCGCAGAAGACCAAGATCCGGGCGCTTTCCTCGATGATCGGCCAGGATCTTCAGTCTGGACTCTGGTTCAAGGACGAGGGCTCGTTCATCAACGTGCGCGAGTCGCGCGACCCGAAGGTCCTGCAGGGCGTGCGCATCTACGAATTCGACCCCGATTACCGGTTGCGCAAGATCACCTTCGCCGAGCGCGCCGAATACCAGGCGAAAGGGTCCTGGGACCTGTACGGCGTGGTGGCGACGAGCTTCGATCCGCCCGGGCCGCACACCTCCCGCGAGCCGCGCGCCGAATGGCACACCGCGGTGTCGCCCGATCTTCTCAACGCGCTCATCATGAAGCCCGAGCGCATGTCGGCGTGGTCGCTTCACAAGTACACCGAGCATCTCGAGGCGAACCGCCAGCGCACCGAGCGCTACGACATCGCGCTATGGAAGAAGCTTTTCTATCCGCTCGCGACGCTCGTCATGATGGCGCTTGCGCTGCCCTTCGCCTACATGCACGCGCGCGCCGGCATGGTGGGCGTCAAGGTGTTCCTCGGCATCATGCTCGGCATCTTCTTTCATCTGCTGAACAGCCTCTTCTCGCACATCGGCCTGCTGCAGAACTGGCCGCCGCTCGCGGCCGCCGCGTTGCCGAGCATGGGGTTTCTTGCCTCCGCCATGCTCATGATGTGGTGGGTCGAGCGTCGATGAGTCGCGTACCCGCGAGCCGGTCGTGCAGGAACTGACCGTCGCGATCGAAGAGCGCCCAGAGAACCGAGAGCGGCAGGAGCGCCGCCGCCAATAAAAACCGAACGAGCGCCTTACGCGGCGTGACGCCGACCAGCCGAATGCGCCAGGCGCGCATCGCAAGCGTTTGCCCGCCGCGCAGCCAGCACCAGAGAAAGTAAGCGGCGAGGACC
>JBHELS010000376.1:0-4414 GCA_046263015.1 Burkholderiales bacterium
GCGTGAAGACCTGGGGAACGGCGTGCTATGTCGGCGAAGGCGGCGATGTCACCTTGGAAGTGAGCCCCGATCTCCTGCGCCGGCAGGTGACCCTCATCGGCTCGTGGACCTTCAGCGCCATGGGCATGCAGGAATGCGCCGAGTTCATCGCCAGGAACAGGATCCCGCTCGAGCGCATCTTCTCGGATCGCTGGCGCCTCGCGCAGGCCGACGAGGCGTATCGCGTCTTCGACCGGCAGGCGAGCGGCAAAGGCGTTTTCATGCTGTGAGCGTCGCGCTCAATCACACCATCGTCAACGTGCGCGACAAGCGCACATCGGCGGAGTTCTTCACCGAGCTCTTCGGTCTGCCGCAGGCGCGGCCGTTCGGCTCCTACTTCCTGAGCGTCGAGCTCGACAACGGCGTGACGCTCGACTTCTGTGACGCCGACTACGAGGTCGAGAAGCAGCACTATGCCTTTCTCGTCAGCGATCCCGAGTTCGACCAGATCTTCGACCGCATCCGCACCCGCAGGCTCGACTACTGGGCCGATCCGCGCAAAAGCGAGAAAGGCCGGATCAACCGCCACGACGGCGGCCGCGGTGTCTACTTCGAGGAGCCGGGCGGGCACTTCCTCGAGATCATCACCGTGCCCTACGGCGGCTGGAAAAAATAGTGGCGCTCCTTTTCGAGCCGCTCGAGCTGCGCGGTGTGAAGGCACGCAACCGCATCGTCGTCTCACCCATGTGCCAGTATTCGGCGCACGAGGGCCACAGCACCGACTGGCATCTCGTGCACCTCGGCAAATTCGCGCAGGGCGGCGCGGGCATCGTGTTCGTCGAGGCGACCGCCGTAGAAGCGCGCGGACGCATCACCCACGGCGACACCGGCATCTGGGACGATGCGCAAGTCCCGGGGCTAAAGCGCATCGCCGATTTCGTGCGCTCTCAAGGCGCGCTCCCGGCGATCCAGCTCGCCCATGCCGGACGCAAGGCGAGCATGGCGCGTCCCTGGTATGGCAACGGCCCGCTCGCGGCGGAGGACATCGCGCGCGGCGACCGGCCCTGGGCGATCGTCGGACCGACCGATCAATCGCTCGGCGATGGCTGGCTCAAGCCGCGGCCGATCGGCGCGCAAGACGAAGACTCACTGCTCGGGGCGTATCGGGTCGCGGTGCGCCGCGCGCACGCCGCCGGATTTGATGTGCTCGAGCTGCACGCCGCCCACGGCTATCTCTTGCACAGCTTCCTCTCGCCGCTCACGAATCGCGGCACGCGCGAAGAGCGCATGCGCTTTCCCCTCGCAGTGGCGCGCGCCGCGCGCGAGGCCTGGCCTGCCGAGAAGCCGCTCTTTGTGCGCGTCTCGTCGATCGACGATGTCGAAGGCGGGTGGACGCTCGACGATACGGTGGCCTTTGCGCGCGAGCTGAAGGCGCTCGGCGTCGATGCGATCGACTGCTCCTCCGGCGGCATCCAGGGCTCGGCAACCGCGGCCACTAAAACCCTCGTGCCGCGCGTGCCGGGCTTCCAGTTGCCCTTCGCCGAGCACATACGGAACGAAGCCGGCATCAAGACCATGGCGGTGGGCCTCATCCTCACGCCCGAGCAAGCCGAAGAGGCGCTCGCCGCGGGCCGCGCCGACCTCATCGCCATTGGCCGCGAAGCGCTCTACGACCCGAACTGGCCGCTGCACGCAGCGCAGGCGCTCGGCGCCGATCCGGAAATGCAGACGTGGCCGGTGCAATATGGATGGTGGCTCGTACGGCGGGAAGGTCTGCTACGCAAACTCGGTCTACGCAAATAATTCGGGGACGGAGCCCGAACTCATGAAGACCATACGCATGTCCGCGGACGCGATGCGAAGCCGCATTGCACGGTTCAAGGAACTTAAGGCGCTGCCGATCCAGACTAGCGACATCCCGCTCGCAGCGCGGGATATCGTCTATTCGCGCAAGCTCCTATCGGTCATCGGCCTCGACGGCGCGCAGACGCCCATCAACGCCGACGCGCCGGTCCGCGGCGCGGCGGGAATGACGATGACGCTCGCGGTGTGCCCGCCCGGACAGGGACCGGGCCTGCACGCCCATCGACAGACCTACGAAACGTTTACGGTGCTGAAAGGACGTTTCGAAGTAAGCTGGAACGATGACGGCTCCGAGCGAGCGGTGCTCGAGCTCTATGACACCGTGTCTTTCCCGCCCGGCGTCTGCCGAGCGTTCCGCAACATCGGTGAGGAAGAAGGCATCCTGCAGGTGGTCATCACCGGCGGCGTGCACGATATGAATGACATCGACTTCGCGGAAGACGCGAAAGGCAAAATTGAAGCGGTATGTCCCGGACTCGCGCGCGAGTTCGAGAAGGTCGGCTTCACTTTCACCGCCGGAAAATAGGAAGAGTTCGGGCTCCGTCCCCGAATTCAGGGATGCTTCAAGTCCGCGCACAAGCTCGGCGGACCCTGCCAGTATTGTTCGATCACCCGGCCGGCGTCGAAAACGAGGGTGCGCTCGCATTGCTCGGGCGGCTGCGGCGAGCCGACTGGCACGCCCATGCCGACACCGACGCCGACGCCGCCTCCTCCGCCGATCCTGAATCCGCCGAGGCCGACGCCGACGCTCGAGCTCGGCGGCGGATAGGCCGCGGTCGTCCAGGTGTACCAGTACCGGCCGTCGGCGGTCGTCGTGCTGCGCGCGGGCGCACCCCAGGCGCGCAGGACTTCTTCGTAGGTCGCTCCCTGCCAGGAGCTCTTCGCGCGCTCGACGTCCTGCGCGGTGGCGCAGGCCGCGAGGAACGCGGCGAGCGCCAGCGCGATCTTGGTTTTACTGCTGGTGCGCGCCACCGGGCTTGGTGACGCCTTTCACCGCCTTGTTGGCGGCGCGCGCCTCGCTTTGCGCGATGTTGCCGAGCGAGACGATGCCGACGAGGCGCTTCTCCCGGTTGACTACCGGCAGACGGCGCACCTGCTGGTCGCTCATGTTTTTCGCCACGCGCTCGAGCTCGTCGTCCTCGTAGCAGTAAAGAACTTTCTCGGTGCTCATCACCTCGCGCACCGGGGTGTCCGGTCCCTTGCCCTGCGCGATGCCTCGAATGGCAATGTCTCGATCGGTGATCATGCCGACCAGGCGATCGTTCTCGCCCACCGGCATGGCGCCGGCGTCGATCTCGGCCATGATGCTCGCGACTTCGCGGATGCTTTGTCCAGGATTGGCAACGCGCACTTCGCGCGTCATAGCTTCGCTGACTCGCATAGGCTCTCCTTCCGTGGGTAATCCCTGGTGTTGCTACCTACCTCGTCGTTCCAAGCAAGAGATAGACCGCCACGGTGAGAGCGCAAACGGCGACTGCAATCGAGCAGCCTACGGCGAAAGCCGCGGCCGGAATGATGAAGATGCTAGCCTGCGACGCGGCGGCCTCGGCCGGCGCGATGGCGAGAAACGACGTCGCGGCAATGAATAGCCAGCGGCGTACGTAGGCGAGAAGCATCCAGCGCATGGCGCGGTTATAGGAAAGCGCCGCCTCGCGCGCGAGCCAGGAGCCGCGCGAGGTGTCCTTGAAAAGAGCGAACGGATCGAGGTAAAGCAGAAGTTGCCGGATGAGCGGCAGGCTCGCCCGCCGCTCGCGCTCAAGAAGCGCTTCGACGTCAATCGGTCCCATCGTTCGTTGCCTCTGCAATCCGCAGGCCTGCCAGGCGCTGAACCACAAGGCTCGTTTCGCGGTCAAGCTCATTATGGAAACTCATGTCTTGCATCCCTCTTCTTCCGCGCGCCCGACGCTTGCGCGCTGGCTCGTCTGCGGCTTTATCGCCGGCGCGGTTTCAGTCGTCGTTTTCCATCAAAGCGCTCTTGCATTGCTGCACGCATTGCAGCTTAGCCCGCATGGGGCCTACTCCTTTGCGCCCACGCCGCCTTTCGGCCTTCCGCAGTTATGGTCGCTCGCCTTCTGGGGCGGCGTCTGGGGCATAGTGCTCGCCGCCGCGCTCGCGCGATGGGAAGGCGCCCGGCTCATCGGCGCCGCGACTCTTTTTGGTGCGATCGCGCCCACACTGGTTGCCTGGTTCGTGGTCGCGCCCTTGAAAGACCAGCCGCTCGCTGCCGGCTGGGCGCCCGCCGCGATGGCCATCGGCCCGATCGTCAACGCGGCCTGGGGCCTCGGCACGGGAATCGGCCTCTACCTCTTCGGCGGCAAAACTTATTCGACCGGCTTGGATAGCACCTGAACGCTTGAAGCCTGCGGTCCTTCCTCGCCCTCTTCTGGTGCAAAGCGCACTTCGGTGCCGACCGTCAGGCGGCCGAAGTCGTCATGCAGCACGCTATTGCGATGGAAATAGAGCTGGCGGTTGTCCTCGAGCGTGCGGATAAAACCGTAGCCCTCTTCGGCAAAGAGCTTCTCCACGAGGCCGCGCGGCTCGCTCAAATGCGGCTTTTGCTCGTGTCGCCGTA
>JBHELS010000377.1:0-7435 GCA_046263015.1 Burkholderiales bacterium
CGATCTCGTCCTCACCGACGAGACCATGCCCGACATGACCGGAGTCGAGCTCGCGTGCGAGATCCGGCGGCTGCGCCCCGAGCTGCCGATCATCCTCATGAGCGGCTATAGCGGCGCGACGCTCGCCGAGCGCGCCCACGCGGCCGGCATCGCCGCCGTGCTGCGCAAGCCGCTCGCGGCCGCCGACATCGCCGAGGCGCTCGAGCGGGTGTTCGCTACGGCTTGACCATCGCCGGTGGCGCCGGGCGCGCCACCGCGCTGGAGACCACCGTGACGCACGTCGCGGAGCGCGACGAGCTCCTCGCGCGCTTCACGACGGCGTCGACGACGTCGTGGTCTTCGGCCTCGAGGTGGCCGGCCTTCCAGGGGGCGCGAGCTCGCAGCTCGCCGCCCAGTTCCTGCGCGAGGCGCTCGCCGGTTTCAACGGTAATGCGGCAGAAACGCTGCGGCAACCGCCGGGCGCGACGCTCGGGTATGCAAAGAGGAGAACCCTTGAGCCCAAGTGAGCGCCGCACCCTGCGTTGGGCGATGGATGCGAGCTGCACGTCGGTCGTCGCCGACGCCGAATACGCGCTCGCGCGCCATCACTGCACCCGCGCGGCGCGCGCGGCGCATATCGTCGATCTGCTGCTCGCGGCGCGCCATGCCGAGGACGCGGCGCACTGGCTGGGCGGGGCCATCGCCGCCTCGGTCGCGGCGACCATGAAGGAGGTGCGTCATGGCAGCGACTTCGGCGCGTCGCTCGCGCAACTGGAAGCGGCACTCGAGGCGCTCGGCCGCGAGTTCGAGGCGCGCGAGCGCAAGGGCGAGCGGTGACTCGCGAGCGCGCGCCCCGGCTTCTCATCGCCGAGGACGACGCGGTGATGAGCGCTTTATTGTGCGAGTACCTCGAGCAGCACGGCTACTCGATCACCGTGGTGCATGACGGCGAAAGCGCCGCGAATGTCGGCGCGCGCGGCGGGCATGCCCTCGTGGTGCTCGACGTGGTACTTCCCGGCCGCGACGGCTTCGCCGCGCTGCGCGACATCCGGCGAGCGAGCGGCGTGCCGGTGATCATGCTCTCGGACCGCGGCGGCGAGGCCGACCGCATCCTCGGCCTCGAACTCGGCGCGGACGATTATGTCGCCAAGCCTTGCGCGCCACGCGAGATCCTCGCGCGCGTGCGCGCGGTGCTGCGCCGGACCCAGCCGGAAATGGCGCGCCTGACGGTCGGCGCGCTGGTGGTTTCAGCGGCGGAGCGCAGCGCCCAATGGCGCGGGCGGTCCCTTGTCCTCACGCTCGCCCAGTTCAATTTGCTTTCGCTCCTCGCGCGGCACGCGGGCGAGGTGGTGACCAAGCGGCGACTTTGCGAACAGGCGCTCGGCCGGCCGCTCGGGCGTTTCGATCGGGCGGTGGACGCGCACATGAGCGCCATTCGGCAGAAACTCGGCGACGGCGGCAGTCTCATCCGCACCGTGCGCGGCGTCGGCTACCGACTCTCCCGGGACTGAGGCGCCTACAGCGCGGCGTACTTGCCGCGGTGGAAGACGAGCGGCGCGGCATCGCCGTGCGCGTAGCGCTCGACGACGCCGATGACAATGATGTGATCGCCGCCGTAATAGCGGTGGCGGCTATGACATTCGAAGCTCGCGGCCGCGCCCGCGAGGAGCGGCAGCCCCGCGAGCCCTTCGCCGAAGCGCTCGGCAAATCCGGCGAACTTGTCCTCGCCCGGGCGCGAGAAATGCGATGCGATCTCGCCGTCCCCCGCGCCGAGCACGTTGATGGCGAAGTATTCCGCGTCGCGAAATACGGACGCGCTCGCCGCGTTGCGCGAGAGACTCCAGAGCACCATCGGCGGCTCGAGCGAGACCGAGCTGAAGGAATTGATGGTCATGCCGTGCCGGCGGCCTTGCGACGTCACCGTGGTGACGAGGCACACGCCGGTCGGGAAGCGGCCGAGCGCGCTCCTGAAGTCGCGCGCGTCGTGGCGGGTACGGCTACGGAGCTCGACTTCTTCCCACATTTCAGGCCGCGACTTTCATGCGCTCGATGTGCTTCCCCTGGAAGTGCGGGGCGATCTCCCGCATGAAGCGGTGCATCTGCTCCTTCACCAGGTTGTGAGGCTTGCGGCCGACGTTGAAATAGAGGATCACCTCTTCGACGCCGCTCTTCTCGACTTTTTTCAAGGTGTCGATGATCTTTTGCGGCGACCCGAGCAGGATCGACTTGTCGGACAGGTCCTCCTTCTTCATGTTCTTCAGGATGTCGACGATCTTCATGAAGTACTGCATCGTCGGCGGCGCATCCTCCGGCTTTTGCGGGAACGCCTGGATCACGCAGTGGTTGAAGTAGTCCATCTGCGTCTGCCGGCCGTAGTCCTCCTCTCTTGCCTCATCCGCGATGTAGATGAAATAGCTGCACATCGCCCGGCCCGGCTTCTTGCCTGCCTTGACGCACGCCTCACGGTAGCTGTCCACGGCCTTGTCCAGGCCGCCGAACACCATGCCGGCGGCGAACGGGGCATAGATGATGTTGAGGCCGCGCTTGGCGGCCATCTCAAGGCTGGTCTTCGAGAACGACGCGACATAGAAGGGCAGCGGCTTCTGCACCGGCTTGGGCGTGATTGACATCTCCGGGATGTCGTAATACTTGCCCTTGTGAGACCACGGCCCGGGCGAGTTCCAGGCCTTGAGCAGCACGTCGATGCCTTCCTCGAAGATCTCGGCCGAGGCGAAGAAGTCGGCCCCGAAGGGCGCGTATTCCTTGCGGTCGTAGCCGCGTCCCGTGGCGAAATCGACGCGCCCGCCGGAGAGGAGATCGAGCGTCGCCCAGCACTCGGCGATGTGCACCGGGTGATGGAGCGGCAGCACGTTGACTGCCGGCGCGAGACGGATGTTTTTCGTCTGCGACGCAATATTGGCGAGGAGCAGATCCGGACGCGAATTGACGCCGAGCGAATCGAAATGGTGCTCGCCGATCCAGGCCGAATGCATGCCGAGCTTGTCGGCGAGCATCGCCTGCTCGCGAATTTCGAGGACGAACTGGTTCGCGCTTCGCGCATTGTTCGGATAGTGGTTGTCGCTGAGCGTGAAGTAGCCGAATTCCATGCCATCCTCCTCCTGAAATGTCAGGCGGCCTTCAGTTCGGGCGCGCCGAGGTCCTTGGACAAGCGCTCGCACAGCCGTTTCAGCGCGGCGGCAGCCGGGTGGCTTGGCTTCGCGAGCTCGTGATCGGGTCCGATGAGCGTCACCACCGCGGCGGCCTCGCCTGCCCAGTTGAGCACCGGCGACGCCGCCGCCGCGAGGCCCGGGATGACGCTCGAGTCGACAAAGGCGAGCCGCTGCTTCCTCGCGCGCTCGACGGCGCGCGTGAAAGCGTCGCGGTCCAGCGTTTCGCGGCGTGCTTCGGCGGCGAGCGCCTCCGCCGTGACCTCGGCCGGCAGAAAAGCGACGAACATCGTGCCGGTCGACGAGCGCACGATCGGCAGGAGGGAGCCGAGCCCGAGGTTGGTGACGAACGGGTTTCGGCTCCGCTGCCAGTGGATGACGGTCGGCCCGCGGTTGCTCCAGACAGAAAGGAGCGCCGTGGTTCCCGTCTGGGCGACGAGCTGCGGCAACGCCTGCTCTGCGAGCAGCACCGGATCGATGCGCCTCACCGCCGCGAGCCCGATGTGGAGCGCGAGCGGCCCGAAGTCGTAGCGGCTATCGGCCTCCTGGCGCACGAGCCCCGAGCGCACGAAACTCGCGAGGTAGCGGTGCGCGCTGCTCGGGTCGAGGTCGGCCTCGGCGCTGAGATCCTTGAGCGCGAGCGGTCCGTCGGCGCGCTCGAGCGCCTCCAGAAGCCTTATGCCGGTGTCGACCGATTGGATGCCGCGACGCTCGCGTTTTCGCATTGCGCTATTGCCAATAGATTGGTCTATTGCCAATATAGCGCAGCGTTGCAGGACGCGGCAAGCGCCCGCGCCACGGCGGCTACACTTGGCTCATGGCTCATCGCGTAACGCTCAAACCGAGCGGCCACAGTTACGAAGTCGAAGCGGACAAGACGGTCCTCCAGGCCGGGCTCGATGCCGGCTACATGCTGCCCTATAGCTGCCGCGCCGGCGTCTGCCGGACCTGCCGCGGCACGATCGTCGAAGGGAAAGTCGACTACGGCGCGGTGCACGCCACTTATCTCCCCGAGAGCGACAAGGCGAAGGGCTACGCGCTCCTTTGCCAGGCAAAGCCGCTCAGCGACCTGACGGTGGAAGTGCGCGAGGTGCACGGCGTGCGCCCGCGCATCATCCCGTGCCGCGTCGAGCGGCTCGAGAAGCCCGCGCCCGACGTGGCGGTGCTCGGTCTGCGTCTGCCGATGAACGAGAACTTCCGCTTCCTCGCCGGGCAATACATCGACATCCTGCTTAAGGAAGGCAAGCGCCGCAGCTATTCGCTCGCCACCAAGCCCGACCCGGGCGGCGTCACGGCGCTCGAGATCCATGTGCGCCACACGCCGGGCGGCGCGTTCACCGACCATGTCTTCGGCAAGCTCAAGGTCCGCGACCTGCTGCGCTTCGAAGGCCCGCTCGGGAGCTTCTATCTGCGCGAGGAGTCGGAGAAGCCCATGATCATGCTCGCAAGCGGCACCGGATTCGCGCCGATCAAAGCGATCTGCGAGCTAGCGCTCGAGAAGAACCTGGTGGACAAGCGACCGATCACGCTCTACTGGGGTTGCCGCGTCAAGCGCGACCTCTACATGCTCGATCTTGCAAAGAGCTGGGAGCGCCCCGGGTTCAAGTTCATTCCCGTCCTGTCCGACGCGACTGCAGAATGCCAATGGACCGGGTGCGCCGGCTTCGTGCACCGCGCCGTGATGCAGGACTTCCCCGACATGTCGGGCATGCAGGTCTATGCCTGCGGTGCGCCGATCGTCATCGACTCGGCGCGCCGCGATTTCAGCGCGCAGTGTGGCCTGCCGCCGGACGAGTTCTACGCCGATTCTTTCATCACCGAGGCCGACAAGGCCTTGACGCCCTAGGAGGAGGACATGTCGCTGACGCGCGAAAAGATTCACGACGGGATCGCCGAGGCAAAGACCGAGAATTCGATCGTGAAGCCGTTCGTCATGTCGCACGGCACGATGGAGTGCTATAGCCTGAAAGAGTCGAGGCGGTTCTACGAAGAGTTCCTGGGCCTCGAGTGCGTACGCCATGCAAAGCCAGCGATGGTGGTGCGCTGCGGTCTCAAGTTCCACATCGTCGCGGTGGAGGTGGGCGGGGCCGTGCACCCGGTGAACGTGCTTAACCATTGGGGCGTCGACGTCGCCTCCAAGGAAGAGGTCGACGCGGCGCACGCCAACGCCCTCAAGTACAAGGACAAGTACAAGATCCGCCAGGTGCTGCCGGTGGTGATGCAGCACGGCGTGTACTCGTTCTACCTCGAGGATCTCGATCATAACTGGTGGGAGATCCAGTACTACCCGGGGTTCCAGAACGAGGACCTGTTCGACTTCGGCGACCGATTCTCTATGGAGGACGGCGCGGAAGTGGGCGAGCTGAAGGAGCTCGACATCAAGACCACGGCGTGAGCGCGCTCTTCGCCAGTTTCCTCGAGGAGCTCGAGGCGCGCACGGCGATCGAGGATTGCCTGAAGCGCTTCGCGCGCGCGGTCGATCGGCAGGACTGGGCGCTCGCGCGCACGCTCTATCATGACGACGCGGTCGATGACCACGGCTTCTTCAAGGGTCCGCCGGACGCGTTCCTAGAACACATCGCCAGGATGCATGCCCATCAGGATCACTCGATGCATTTCAATACCAACGTGCTGATCGACTTCCAGGCCAAGGACCGGGCCTTCGTCGAGACCTACGTGCTCGTGCTGCAGCGCTTCGCGGATCGTCGCGTCACTGCGTCGGCGCGCTATCTCGATCGCTTCGAGAAGCGCAAGGGCGAGTGGCGTGTCGCGCGCCGCACGCTCGTCTTCGGCGACACGGTGTCGGCACCGATAAACGAGCCGCCTACTTTTGCGCCCGAGTTCAGCGTGCAGAGACACGGCCTCGACGATCCGCTTTATACCCTCGCGCGCTGATGCCCACGCCTCGCGAAAGCCAGATCGACGCCGTCCTCCTCAAGCTGCCGGGCGTGAGCACGCGCAAGATCAAGGGCCTGCACGCGTACTTCGTCAGCGACCGCATGTTCGCCTGCATCAGCGGGCAGGGGGTCGGGCTGCGGCTACCCGTCGCGCTTGCCCGCGAGCTGCATTTCTCGCGGAACGATGTGTCGCCCTTCCAGCCCGCGGGCCTCGGCGCGACGAAAGAGTGGATCCAGATCGATCGCGTGGATGCGACGGAGTATGAGAAGGATCTCGAGCTCTTTCGCCAGTCGCTCGAGTTCGTGAAAGGCGGTGGCCGCTAGTCATGCACAGCGTGCGCCGCCGCTCGCTTCTTGTCGCCGCGCTTGCGCTCTCTCTTGGGCCGCGTGCCTTCGCCCAGACGACGGCGAAGCCCGTGCGCATCATCGTGCCGTTCCCGGCCGGCGGCGGCACCGACGTCGCGGCGCGACTCGTCGCCGAGAAGCTGCGTGGCAACTACGCGCCGAGCGTGCTCGTCGAGAACCGCGTCGGCGCCTCCGGTCGCACCGGCGTGGAAGCGGTGAAGAACGCCGAGCCCGACGGCACGACGCTCCTCTTCACCCCCGACTTCCTGATGACCGTGTACCCGCACAGCTTCAGGAAGCTTTCCTACGACCCGCTCGGCGATTTCGTGCCGATCGCGCTCATCGCGCGCTCGGGTCTCGCGCTCGCCGCGGGGCCGGCACTGCCGGCCGAAGTGAAGACCGTACGCGAGTATGTCGACTGGGCGCGAACGCATGCCAAGCAAGCGTTCTTTGCCACGACCGCCGCGGGCGGCACGCCGCACTTCGTCGGCGTGATGCTTGCGCGCGATTCGGGCGTGCCGCTCTCGCCGGTGCATTACAAGGGCGGGGCGCCGGCGCTGCAGGATCTGATGGGCGGACAGATCGCGCTCAGCATCAATCCGATCGGCGAGCTCCTGCCGCAGCTGAAAAGCGGCAAGGTGCGCGTCCTCGCCGTGACGAGCGCCGAGCGCTCGAAATTCCTGCCCGAGGTACCGACGATGCCGGAGTCCGGCTTTCCAAACATCGTCATCTCGCCCTGGCTCGGCTTCTTCGCGCCGGCAAAGACGCCGCCCGAGGTGGTAAAGCGCCTCGCCAACGGCATCACCGACGCGACCCAGCACAAGGAGTCGATGCTCGGCATGATGAAGCTCGGCATGGAGCCCGCCGCAATGTCGCCGCTCGCGTTCCGCGAGATCGTGCGCCAGGACCTCGAGCGCTGGGCGCCGATCGTCAAAGCCTCCGGCTTTACCGCCGAAGACTAGTTCGGGGACGGAGCCCGAACTAATTCGGGGACGGAGCCCGAACTCAAAGTCCCAGGTCGAGCGTGACCGCGTCGAGGCTCGGAGC
>JBHELS010000378.1:0-2709 GCA_046263015.1 Burkholderiales bacterium
CGCACAGCCACGGCAACGAACGCGGGCGGCACACGGTGCTCCTCGAGCCGTACGGCTACCGCTGGTACCGCGTCGGCGGGCTCGACTACCTTCTCAAGCGAACGGAAATCGACATCAAAGGCCCGCGGGCGGAGCCGATCGGCGCTGCAAGGCGCGCTTCACGACGTTGACCTTCGCGACGTCTGCATGGACTGCAAGACCGTCGATGAGCTGCGCGAGTGGCGAAGTAAACCAACACCCGGCTCACTTCGTTCGCGGCCCCTCAACGACGCGGCACAGGCTAGCTCTGCTTGGCGGTCTCGCCCTTGGGCTCGACGGCTTTCATCGACAGGCGCACGCGCCCCTTGTCGTCGGCCTCGAGCACCTTGACCTTCACGATCTGGCCTTCCTTCAGGTGATCGGACACGGCGTTGACGCGCTCGTGGCTGATCTGCGAGATGTGCAGCAGACCGTCGCGCCCGGGTAGCAGCTGCACGATCGCGCCGAAGTCCAGTAGGCGCAGCACCGGGCCTTCGTAGACCTTCCCGACCTCGACGTCGGCGGTAATGTCTTGAATGCGCTTCCTCGCCGCCTCGCCGCCCTCGGCAGAGATGCAGGCGATGGAGATCGTGCCGTCGTCCTCGATCTCGATGGTGGTGCCGGTCTCCTCCTGGATGCCGCGGATCACGACGCCGCCTTTGCCGATGACGTCGCGGATCTTGTCCGGGTTGATCTTCATCTTGATGATGCGCGGCGCGAAGGTGGAGAGCTCGGTCCTCGAGCCCTCGATCGCCTGTTTCATGATGTCGAGGATCGCAAGGCGCGCCTCACGCGCCTGGTCGAGCGCCACCTTCATGATGGCCTTGTTGATCGACTCGATCTTCAAATCCATCTGCAGCGCGGTGACACCCTTGTCGGTGCCCGCCACCTTGAAATCCATGTCGCCCAAGTGATCCTCATCGCCGAGGATGTCGGAGAGGACGGCGAAGCGGCTGCCTTCCTTGATGAGCCCCATGGCGATGCCGGCAACGTGCGCCTTCACCGGCACGCCGGCGTCCATCAGCGCAAGGGAGCCGCCGCAGACGGAGGCCATCGACGAGCTGCCGTTGGATTCGGTGATCTCCGAGACGACGCGGAGCGAGTAGCCGAATTCTTCCTGCGTCGGCAGCAAGCCGACGAGGGCGCGCTTCGCGAGGCGGCCGTGGCCGATCTCGCGGCGCTTGGAAGGACCCATGCGGCCGGTCTCGCCGGTCGCATAGGGGGGCATGTTGTAGTGGAACATGAAGCGCTCGCGGTACTCGCCCGAGAGCGCGTCGATGATCTGCTCGTCGCGCCCGGTACCGAGCGTGACGGTGACGAGCGCCTGGGTTTCGCCGCGGGTGAAGAGCGCCGAGCCGTGCGTGCGGGGCAGGACGCCGACGCGCACCGTAATCGGACGCACGGTGCGCGTGTCGCGGCCGTCGATGCGCGGCTCGCCGTCGAGGATCTGGCCGCGCACGATTTTCGACTCGAGGTTGAAGAACACTTCGCCGAGCTCGTGGGAGTCGATCTCAACCCCGATCTGCTTCGCTTCCTCGGCGAGCCGCTCGGCGCTCGCCTTGCGAATTTCCTGCAGCCGCGCGTTGCGCGTCTGCTTCTCCTTGATGCGAAATGCCTCGCGCATGTCGTTTTCCGCGAGCTCGGCGACGCGCTTGATGAGCGACTCGTTCTTCTGCGGCGCCTGCCACTGCCAGGCGGGCTTCGCGGCCTGCTCGGCGAGCTCGTGAATCGCCTGGATCGCGATCTGCATCTGCTCATGACCGAACACGACGCCGCCGAGCATCAGCTCCTCCGAGAGCTCGAGCGCCTCGGATTCGACCATGAGAACGCCCTGCTCGGTGCCGGCGACGACCAGGTTGAGCCGCGATTCCTTGAGCTGCGCCATCGTCGGATTGATGACGTACTCGCCGTTCACGTGGCCGACGCGGCAGGCGCCAATCGGGCCGTTCCAGGGAATGCCGGATAGCGTGAGGGCCGCCGAAACCGCGAGCATCGCCGGGATATCGGAGTCCACTTCCGGATTGAGCGACATTACCGTGGCGACCACCTGCACCTCGTTCAGGAACCCATCCGGGAAGAGCGGACGGATCGGGCGGTCAATGAGCCGCGAAGTCAGCGTCTCCTTCTCGGAGGGACGGCCTTCGCGCTTGAAGAAGCCGCCGGGAATCTTGCCCGCGGCGTAGGTTTTCTCGACGTAGTCGACGGTGAGCGGGAACCAGTCCTGGCCGGTGCGCGGCTCCTTCGCTCCGACTACCGTGGCGAGGACGACCGTGTCCTCCATGCTGCAGACGACCGCGCCGTGCGCCTGGCGCGCTATTTCTCCGGTTTCAAACGTGACCTGGTGCGAGCCGAGCGTGAAGGTTTTCTTGATCGGGTTCAAAGGGAGGTCCTCTGTCGTTGCCGACAAATAGAAACGCTCACCGTGCGGCGAGCGTCGATTTACCGCGGCATCCGGAAATTACTTGCGTAGGCCCAGCTTCTCGATCAGCCCGCGGTACTTGTCCGCGTCCTTGCGCTTCAGGTAATCGAGTAGCTTGCGCCGCTGGCTCACCATGACGAGCAGGCCGCGGCGCGAATGAAAATCCTTGACGTGGGTTTTGAAGTGCTCGGTGAGGCCGTTGATGCGCTCGGTGAGGAGCGCCACTTGGACTTCGGGTGACCCGGTGTCTTTACCCGAGCGCTGGTACTGTT